>DEAW01000142.1:0-2506 GCA_002348315.1 Planctomycetaceae bacterium UBA2972
GCTTTTTGTCCCCAACGGAGAAACTCGTATCGCTCGTTATTGCGTTTAAACTCCAACTCAACATTGTCGATCAGAGCGTCTTCACTACCGAATCGATCCACCTGCACGGAGTGATCAATGACCAGATCCACGGGAATCAAAGGATTAATCTTCCTGGGATCTCCTCCGAGTCGTTCCATGGCTGATCGCATCGCAGCCAGGTCGACCACGGCGGGTACACCCGTAAAGTCCTGAAGAACTACACGAGCCGGCTTGAATGGAATCTCCTTGGTCCCAGGATCCGCAGCATTCCAGTTCGCCAGATTCCTGACATCTTCCTCCTCGACAACGTAGCCATCGCAGTTACGCAGTACAGATTCAAGCAACACTCGAATGGAATAAGGCAGGTTAGTAATATCGCCAATTCCCTGTTCCTGCAGACGGGATAAACGGTAAATACCAACTTCCCCGTTTCCACTGTCAAAAGTATCACGGGCATTAAATGGATCAAACGAAGTCGAATCGCTCATTGAATCAACCATCTCTTTTCAAAAACTGAATAATGATATACGGCACATCGGACACAACAGTGCAAAAGTATGGCACTTGCCTCGTTAACTATTCATTTTATCGGATGAATTTAAGACTCAAAAGGTGAGGATGCCTCAGAGGAGCCTAAGAATCCCTACCGTTTGACGTTTTTTTGAAATCCAGCGTCATCTGAGGTGAATCAGCTTCCGCATCCGGATTTAGCTCCTGATAGAGCAGACTCGGCTGAATATCCCGATTGTTTTGATACTTCGAGCTCTTATATTCGGTAACGTCACCGGCGATTTCATGATAAAAGATCTGACAGATCTGCACGCCGGGATAGATTTTTACCGGTTGAACGGCAAACATCTCAAGCGTCCAAAACCCTTTGAATCCAACATCACCAAATCCGGCAGTCACATGAACGAACAAGCCTAAACGTCCAATCGAACTACGGCCTTCGATCATTGGTACCAAATCATGTGTTTCAGTCCTCTCAACCGTCCGTCCAAGATACAGCTGATTTGGATTCAGTACCAAACCCGATTCGGGAATTTTCAGTCGCCGTACCCGATTCACCTGACGCATATCCAGCACAACCTCTTCATAAACCATGACTTCATCGTGCAATGTCAGGTTGTAGCTATTGGGATTAAGATTGTCTTCGTTAAAAGGCGTAATATCGATCGTGTCGCCAAGACGTTTCTTAATTTCCTGCCCAGAGAGAATCATCTAGTTGTCGGTCCGGAGTGAGAAGCTTGTGTTGTGGGGGATAAGTTAGTGGCATTTAGCACACAGTGAATATCGCATGTTGCGTCACATTTCGCAAATTGAGCCTCTTCATTTTACGCCAATCCGGGGGCAAAAATTTTTCATACTGCATTGTTCGCACAACGGTTTCCGAGCATCACAGACCGATCGGCCATGATGAATCATGCGGTGCGAGTAATAAATCCATTCTTTTTTCGGCAGTACCGCCATTAACTCTCTTTCGACCTTCACTGCATCCTTTTCAAAAGCAATCCCCAGTCGACGGCTTATGCGTCCCACGTGCGTATCGACGACGACTCCTGAGGGAATCCCAAAGGCTGTTCCTAATAATACGTTGCCAGTTTTCCTCCCCACACCTGACAACTCGACCAGTTTTTCCAACTCGAGTGGAATTTCGCTGTCATACTGCTCGACAAGTTGTTTGGCGCAATTTCTGATATTCTTAGCCTTGGCTCGGTAGAACCCTGCACTCTTAACAATTTTTTCGATCTGCTTTTGAGTCGCTTTCGCCAGTGTCTCCGCGGTTGGATATTTAGCAAACAATTCAGCCGTCACAATATTGACGCGTTCGTCGGTACACTGCGCGGACAGAATTGTCGCGATCAGCAATTGGAACGGTGATTCATAATTCAAGGCACATTCGGCATCGGCATAATGTTTTGCCAAATGACGGACGACACGTTTGGCATGATTCTTTTCTTGACGAGAAGCTGGCATGCAGAGATTTGGTCCGAATTAAGGAAATTGATACGACGTATTCGATGACAAGTTGCCAAGCTATACTACATCTATACAGAGATAACATGCGAGCTTGTATTGCTTCCATTATATAACATTTCACAAACAAACCCGAGTGGTACTCAGGGAATCAGGAGACCGATGTAGTGAGCGATCATCCGTTTGACGTCGCAAAATACCATGAAGGAATTGAGCTGTTTAACGACGTGGAGTTTTTCGAAGCCCACGATGCCTGGGAAGAACTCTGGCAGGAATACCACGGTGAAGACCGCAAGTTTTTTCAGGGATTAATCCAAGTGGCTGTCTGCCTGCACCATTTTGGAAATGGAAATATCCGTGGAGCGAAAAAACTATTCTTATCCAGCACTGCCTACCTCGAACCGTTTGGACCGATGCATCTCGGGTGTAATATCGAAAAACTGATTCGTGAACTGACTGCCTGCTGTCAGGAGATTCTGGACAGCACGGAAGAATTTCCCAAAATCGA
>DEAW01000142.1:2905-18620 GCA_002348315.1 Planctomycetaceae bacterium UBA2972
CTACGGTGAAGGGCCATATTTACGTATCGCCTATTGCTATCTACTATAAAAGTCTCGACAGTTCACCATTACCATTCACCTTTGTTATTCAAAAACATTCCCATGTCTGACGAACCTCACGTTCACGCTACTCCTGTTACTACCGATGTCGACCTTCCTCGTATTGAAAAAGCCGTGCGGGAGATTCTTACTGCGGTGGGAGAAGACCCTGACCGTGATGGCCTGCTGGAAACGCCTGCCCGCGTCGCTCGCATGTACGCTGAGATGTTCAGCGGTCTGCGAATCGACCCACGTGAACACACACAGAAATTCTTTGAAGAGAAGTACGACGAAGTCGTGCTCATACGAGACATTAGTTTTTGCAGCATGTGCGAACACCACTTACTCCCCTTTGTCGGCAAAGCCCATATCGGTTACATGCCCAGCGGCAAAGTCATTGGCCTGAGCAAGCTTGCACGCGTGGTTGAAGTGGTCGCGCGACGACCTCAGGTTCAGGAACGACTGACCGAAACCGTTGCGGACCTGCTGGTGGAAGAACTTGGGGCCAAAGGGGTCGCCGTGATTATTGAAGCAGATCACAGTTGCATGACCATTCGCGGAGTGCGTAAATCGGGAAGCCTTACGATCACTTCCGCGATGCGAGGAATCTTCCGTTCCAACCTTTCCAGTCGTGCCGAGATCATGCAATTGATCTATGGCAAGCATCACTAGGATTCGATCGTGGAACTCCTCTGGGAAATCCTGCAATTCGTATTACGACTCGGCTTTGGTGTTTCTCTGGCGATGGCCATCACCAGCCCCGGACATGTCACCAGCGGATTTTTCAAAGTGCATCTATGGGTCATCATGGGACTTAACGTCTTTGGTACGTTGGTGGTTTGGACAGTCTCGGATGACTACCTGACCGAGGGCGATGTCCGAATCACAGAACAGTCCACTCTGCTTATCATGGTACTAGCCAGCGCTGCGTTAAGCTACCTGGGCGCCGTGATCTGGCTTTACGAAAAAACAAAGTCCGGCCAGTGGATCTTATGGGGACTCACCCTGCTTACATTGGCCACGGCCTACCAAAGCAGTGTCCTGCCAGCGGCGAATCAATGGACGCATCGCCTGGCCATTCTGCTCGAGATCGTCTCGTCCGGATTAGTCGTGGGCAGCGTAATGACGGCGATGCTCTTAGGGCATTGGTATCTCAACACCCCCACCATGAATTTAATCCCGCTGAGAAAACTACTTTGGCTTTGTGTGCTGGCCCTGAGCTTACGTACGCTCGTTTCCGGAACGGGCACGACGTTAACGATTATCAACACGGACGTCACAACGACCTGGTGGATCTTCGTTTCCCTTCGCTGGATCTCCGGCGTGATCGGCAGTCTGGGATTAATTGTGATGACGTTTTTGACTTTACGAGTACCCAACACACAAAGTGCAACCGGCATTTTATACGCTGCCACGATTGTGGTATTTATCGGAGAATTAACCGCCCGGGTATTAGCAGACAATGTCCTGTACCCACTTTGACCTCAAGTTAAAATAAGCCACAGAGTCATTCTGCGAATCAGGTATCCCACGTCCATGAACGTAACTTATTTCTGCAAAACTTGTGACAAAGTCTCCCGCGTCCCGTTTGATACTTCCGCGGTTGCCGTCCATTGCAGCCGCTGTAGTGCCAAGCAGGAATTTCCTTCGTCGTTTCTGGGTGAAGACAGTGAAGGAAACTGCACACTTGAACGCTGCACCATCTGTGGTAGCCACGAATTATATTATCGGAAGCAATTCAATCAACGACTCGGCATTGGCATCATCGCCGTCGGGTCAACGCTGAGCACGATTGCCTACGCTTACCACAACCTCTTTTGGACGTTTTCGATCCTGTTTGCCTTCGCCGGCGTCGATTTGCTGTTTTATATTTTCATGAAGAATCTATTACAATGTTACAAGTGCAACAGTGAATTCCGAGGGTTTGACGAGTCTCCAGAGTACAAGCCATTCGACCTCGAAGTTCACGAGAAATACCACCAGCAACGAGTTCGACTCGAACGAGCTGAAAAAGAACAACAGTGGCTGGAACAACGGGCTCAGCAGCAAACGGCAAAGCAAGCTGATGACGAGCCGGCTGATAATACAGGTAGATAATGGATCAGGAACGAGCTCGCATTCAGGAAGACCTGCGAGGCGTAGTTCAAGGTGAAGTGCGGTGTGACGATCTCATGCTGCAGCTTTATTCGAGTGATGCCAGCATCTATCAAATCAAGCCTCTTGCAGTCGTTCGCCCACTACACACTCAGGACGTTGTCGCCTGTGTTCAATATGCCAATGAACACCACATTTCCGTACATGCTCGAGGTTCGGGTAGCGGTTTAGCCGGCGAATCTCTGGGTTCTGGAATCATCATCGATTTCGCTCATTCGATGCGTCGTATTCTGGGCTTCAATGGCGAGTCCATCCGATTTCAACCGGGTGTAATTTTGGCTCGCCTCAATCAATATCTGGCCAAACACCGGCGTATGTTCGGGCCCGACCCGAGTAATCCTGAAGTGACGACCATGGGAAGCGTGCTGGCACTCGACAATAGCGGCAGTCACTGGCTCAAACATCGAAGCCCCCGAATGCATATCGAAGAACTGGAAGTGGTGTTAGCAGACGGCTCGGTGTTACGGCTCAGCAACAAGCTAAACCTGGAAACGCTCTGCGCCATCCCGATCAAACGCGCCTTATCTGACCCGATCGAAACGCCCACGATCTCTCGTCTGGATGAGATACAACATCGCCTGCGGGGAATCCTGACAACTCACCAGCAGACCATTCGAGAACACACACCTGTGGCGCCCGTCCATCGTTGTGGATACCATCTCAGCGACCTGCTTGAGGACGAACATATCGACCTGACCAAACTACTCGTTGGTTCCGAGGGCACGCTGGGACTGATTACCGAAGCCACCGTCAGGACGTCACCGCTGCCGGATAACTGCGGCGTATTACTGCTGTTTTTTGATCGCTTGGACAAAGCCACTCAGGCATCCCAATTACTGGTCAACATGGATATCTCTGCCTGCGACCTGCTCGACCGACGACTGCTGGTGATGGCACGGGAAACCGACCCTCGATTTGTCCGCTCTATCCCCGATGATGCCGAAGCCATGTTACTGGTCGAAGTCGAGGGAGACAGCCGCAATGACATTCGGGAACATCTGGCAAGAATCAGCGAGTCGATCCAACAGACCCACCGTCTGGCCTTCGCCAGCAGGATTGCACTGGAACAGGCCGAAATCGAACAAGCTTGGTCCATCCCCCAAAATGTCATTCCCACGCTGTATCGCCTGGAAGGATCCACCCGCGCCATTCCATTTATCGAAGACATCTCGGTCCCCCCTGATAAACTGCCGGACGTGCTACCTCAAATCCATGCGTCACTACAAAAACACGAGACGACCGCGTCGCTGTTCGGTCATCTCGGACACGGCGTATTACATATCCGCCCCTTTCTCAATGTCGATGACAAAGGTGATGTACGAAAACTGCATGCGATCGCCAATGACATCTACGAACCGGTCATCGCAGCCGGCGGTACAATCAGTGGTGAGCACGGCAGTGGCCTGAGTCGCACTTGGTTTATGCGGAAACAATTCGGGCCTCTCTACGACGTGTTTGCCGAAGTGAAACGCGTGTTCGACCCGCGACACATTCTGAATCCCGGAAAAGTTATTTCGGAGATGCCGCAACCGATTCACAACAATCTGCGTCCGGTAAGTGTTAATCTCACAACCCCTCGTAGATTTATGGCCGATGTGACCAACGACGAGCAGGAACAACGCAGCCCCATCGAATTGCAATTAGCCTGGACTCCTGAGGAGCTCGCCTATGCCTCGCGAGCGTGCAACGGATGTGGACGCTGCCGGGATGAATCAGCAGCCACCAGAATGTGCCCCATCTTCCAGTTCGCTCCCAGCGAAGAAGCCAGTCCGCGCGCCAAAGCGAATTTACTGCGTGGCGTGATCACCGGACGCATGCCTGTTTCCAGTCTGGGGGAAGAAGATGTCAAAGCTATGGCCGATCTATGCGTCAACTGTCATCAATGCCGAGTCGAATGTCCAGCCAGTGTTGATATCCCCAAAATCGTACAGGAAACCAAAGCGCAGTACGTGCGAGCTAACGGCCTCAAACTCTCGGAATCACTCTATACCAAACTGGACCGCAGCAGTCGCTGGGCCAATCGATTTCACAGGCTTTACAATTGGAGCATTCGCAATCGACAAATGCGGTGGATCCTCGAGAAATTTACAGGCCTGGCTCAAGGCAGGAAATTACCTCAAATCGCCGGTACCAGCTTTTTGAAGTGGGCATCTCGAAATCACCTCAATCGATCCAACCGTGACCCCGGTAACAAAGTCCTCTATTTCGTAGACATCTTTGCGAATTGGTTTGATCCGGATCTTGCAAGATGTCTTGTTTCCATATTCAAACACCACGGAATCAGTGTTTATGTCCCCGGCGATCAATTGTGGTCCTCCAGTTCCGCGATCGCAGAAGGCGACCTGGAATATGCCCGCGAAGTCGCTCGACGTAATGTCACTCTATTAGCGGAAGCCGTACGGCAGGGCTATACGATCGTGACTACCGAACCGACCGCCGCTATGTGCCTCACTCAGGAATACCCCAATTTACTTGGCGATGACGATACTTCGCTCGTCGCCGAAAACACTCAGGATGCCTGCCATTATTTATGGCAACTCCATGAACAAGGAAGTCTGGAACTAGACCTGCAACCGGTCAATTATCACGTTGGCTACCATCTGCCGTGCCATTTACGAGCACTCGCTGAATTTACGCCTGGCGAACATTTACTGCGTCTTATCCCGGGGCTAAGTATCAAGAGAATTGACAAAGGCTGCTCCGGAATGGCCGGTACGTTCGGATTAAAGCGTAAGAATTACCGCAATAGCCTACGCAGTGGCTGGGGACTGATTAGTACGATGCGAGATTCCACAATTCAGGTAGGGACGACCGAGTGTAGCTCGTGTAAAATTCAAATGGAACAGGGGACTACCAAACCGACCCTGCACCCCATTAAACTACTGGCTCACGCCTACCGACTGGCACCCCATGTCAGCAAACAACTGGCACATCGTTCAAGAGATTTAACGACATCATGACATTGCAAATTAAGCTATTCGCCGTAGCAATGCAGAAAGCGGGTTCAGCCGTTCTCGAGGTCGAATGTCCACTGCCGGCAACCGTGGACGACGTCCGCCAGGCCGTTCTGGCAACCTGCCCCGCTTTGGCCGAGGTACTTCCCCATTGCCGTTTTGCTCTGAATGACGAATTTGCTCAGGACAACGCACCAGTTGACGCGGATTCGGTGGTCGCCATTATCCCACCTGTCAGTGGCGGTGCTTCGTAACAAGAATCATGATCCACATCACCCAAACGACGATCGACAACCAGGCCGTGCTCGAATCCGTACAGGATACCCGTGCCGGGGCAGTCGTGTTGTTTTTAGGGACAACCCGCAGCATTACCGGAGACCGAGAAACGGACTCGCTCGATTACGACTGTTACGAATCAATGGCGATCCGCAAACTCGAGCAACTCGAAGCCAATGCCCGGACCAAGTGGGATGTGTTAGACATTCAGATTGTGCACCGCCTGGGACATCTACTGCCGGGCGAAGCAAGTGTTGCCATCGCTGTTAGCTCCGCCCACCGGGGAAATGCATTTGAATGTGGTCAATGGCTCATCGATACGCTTAAAGAAGAAGTTCCCATCTGGAAAAAAGAGAATTGGTCTGACGGCACACATGAGTGGGTCCACCCGGGCATGGAGGATTCGTAAACGATGCCTTCACGTGCTCCTCTTACAGATTCCTTCGGCCGAATCCATACCAACCTGCGGATGAGTGTTACTGACCGCTGCAATATCCGTTGTTTCTATTGTATGCCGGAGGAAAATGTTGAATTCAAACCTCGACATGAGATTCTTACGTTCGAAGAACTAACACGATTTGCTCGAATCTCTGCCGAAATGGGAATCGAGAAGCTGCGATTGACCGGTGGAGAACCGCTGGTACGCAATAACCTGTGCGACCTCATTTCTGCCTTGAGCCAAATCGATGGAATCCGGGACATCGCCCTCACGACCAATGCCGTGCTGCTGGAGGATCAGGCCCGGCGATTAAAAGAAGCGGGGCTCCAGCGACTAAATATTAGTCTGGACACGCTCAATGACGATACCTTCTTCAGACTCTCCCGCAGACGGGGTATCGATAAGGTTCTGCGAGGAATTGCAGCAGCACAAGAGGCAAATTTTCAAAAGATTCGACTGAATGCAATTGCCATTCGCGGACTCACAGAAACCGAAATCATTCCACTCGCCCGATTCGCTTTAGAACACTCGCTCGAATTACGTTTTATCGAATTCATGCCACTCGACGCTGATGACAACTGGGGAGCAAAGGCCGTGCTTACCGGAGATGAAATCCGCACGATTCTGGAAGAAGAGTTTGGTGAACTCATGACGAGCGAAAGATCCGATCCAAGCCAGCCGGCTCTGGATTTCCATTTCAAACACGGTGGTGGCAAGGTAGGCTTCATCAACCCGGTATCCGAGCCATTTTGCAGTGATTGCAATCGCCTACGGATTACCGCAGAAGGAAAAGTGCGTAACTGTCTGTTTTCGACCGAGGAATGGGATGCACGTGAATTAATGCGTACCGGAAAATCCGACGAGCAAATTGAAGCACTCTTGCGGGATTGCGTCCAACACAAGAAACTCTCACATGGAATAGACTCTCCGGAATTCCAAAAACCGGAGCGAGCTATGTATCAAATCGGCGGTTAGTCAGATTTTCATCTGAGTTCGCTGACCTTCGATCTCTTCGAGCGAATAGACTTTTCCGGTCCCGCTGCCGGGACATTCCTGGCATGTTGCCCGCCAGGCTTGCTGATTTTTTAGATTGGAATCCCAAAACGGCCAAGTGCGGCATTGAATCGGACGAGCGTGGTAAACGCCACACCCCCGCTTATCCGTGTCAAAAAAGACACAATCTCCATTCGGAAATTCCCTCAGTGACCTGCGTGCTCCGATCTTTCTAACATACATCTCTTCGAACGCTTCACTACTCATGCCGACCTCATTGGCCAGATCGTCGATTTCGTCCTGATTCACCCAAACAAACCCCGGAGCACCAGTGCAGCAATCACCACATTGGCTACAGGAAAACTGCAATCCGCCGGCATACCAGGGATGATTGTTATTGGCCATGAACGAAGGCTCTCAATGCAAATAATACGGCTATTTCAATTAACGATTATACCGATTAGTAAAACTTTATCGATTACCTCAAGATATGCGAACTGTCGCTCGATATTGTCTCCGTAGGGATATTGCGCAACCCTGAGATATTCATTGCGTTTCCCTGGCAAATAATGAAACTAAATCACGTAATTGCATAGGAGTCCTGCTAACCGATTTATCGAGATGAAGGTGTCACAGGGTTTGCAATTGAATTAAACCCTTGCAATTATTACACTTAGAGCGTTCTCTCTGAAATAAAATAATATTTCTCTTTGAATTATTCTTCGTGAAGAAAACATTGTAACTATGTCTATTAGCAAGACGAAAAAAGACATCGTCAAAACGATCGCTGAAGAATCCGGTCTGACGCAACAACATGCCAAAGAACTCGTTCAGCGAACGCTGGATGCCATCGTACAAATGCTGGCCGATAACGGCCGGATAGAGTTACGAAACTTTGGAGTCTTTGAGTGCAAAGAACGGAAGGCCCGAATCGGAAGAAACCCGAAGACCGGTGACCCGGTGGATGTCCCCGCCAAATTTGTCGTCACCTTTAAACCGGGCAAAGCAATGGAAAAGCGAATTCGAGAAGCAAACCCTGTTGGCTGGAATCTAAGCACATTTGACTTGCCGGATTTCGAACCACAGGACACCGTTCGAGAAGAAGAACCACAGCAACCATTGCCACCGATTTAATCTCGTAAAGTCGTATTGCAAGCCTACTGGTAATTGTGTACTTATAGCCGACCATTAAATCGATTTCGAAGTCAAATATGGTCAAAATAATAACCAATCCAGGATTATGGCAATCAATCCGCGGATACTCAAATCCCGAATCGTTGATCAGGAAGATTAACAAGAGACCTTCAAGGAGAACCTACAATGCGACGCATGTTTTACGCCGTATTACTTTTCGCAGCTCTGAGCACTAGTGTTGGGTGTATTATTCCAGCATTTTCCGGCGACCGTGCCCGACGTACTCAGCAATTGATTTTCACCTCTGAAAACCAGCGTCAGATCCTCAATTTCTGGGAGCGATTCTGGCACATGGATCAACCAGACCATATGGCTCCGCAGCGAGTGCATGGCGGTGTCATTTAAGACCGTAAATACATCCGTTTGCATGACTTGCTGTCTTTCGTGAATACCACGAGTTCAATCTTCAGTGAGAATACTGCAAACTACCTGTGAATCTCTGATTGCCATAATTGAGAAACTGTCGATGTCAGGTTAGATTACCGTTACTGGTATTTTCTAACTTGGCATCGTTTTTTTTGGACTCCTCCTGTGACAAGCCCTTCGGTAAATCCCGATCTACAGGTTCAACTCGGTAGGCTAACGCTACCCAATCCAATTCTGGTAGCTTCGGGTACCTTCGGATACGGCCGGGAAATGGAAAGGATTGTCGACCTTAACCGCTTGGGCGGAATCGTCCCCAAGACGATTACGACCGAAATGCGAGTTGGTAATGCACCAAATCGGACTGTGGAAACTTCGGCGGGTCTGCTGAACTCCATCGGATTGGATAACGACGGCATTGACGCCTTTATCTCTCATCACCTTCCCTACTTATCCGAGCAACCAGCACCACTGATTGTAAGCATTGCCGGTTCGAGTGCAGAAGATTATGTTGCTCTGGCGTCACGCCTGGCCGCGGCAGGTGGGATCGATGCGTTAGAGCTCAATATTTCCTGCCCCAACGTTGCCCACGGCGTTGACTTTGGTAGTAACCCTGCCCTCTGCGAACAAGTCGTGCGAGGCGTACGCGAACATTGCGCTATCCCAGTACTGGCGAAACTCACTCCCAACGTAACAAGTGTGGTTGAAATTGCAGACGCGGCCGCCCAGGGTGGAGCAGATGCCGTTTGCCTGACCAACACGCTGTTAGGCATGGCTATCGATTGGAAAAAACGTCGCCCAATTCTTGGCAATGATGTCGGTGGCCTCAGCGGGCCGGCGATTAAACCTGTTTCCCTGCGTTGTGTCTTTCAGGTTGCCCGTAGTGTTGACGTGCCGATTATTGGGATCGGCGGAATTGCCAACTTGGATGATGTCATGCAATTCCTGATTGCCGGAGCATCTGCCGTACAGATTGGCACTGCCAACTACTACGACCCAACGATTACAATGAAAATCCTCGACCAACTTCCTCAAGCCCTGGATACTCTGGGAGCCCGTTCCATTTCTGAAGTTGTCGGCACCGTTACCTCTAACAAGAGTTAAGAACAAATCCATGCGAGTACTATCTGGCATTCAACCAACAGGTCGATTCCACTGGGGAAATTACTTCGGTGCCATTCGACAATACATCGATCTGCAAACAGCAGAGCAGGCCTATTACTTCATTGCCAACCTCCATGCGCTCACAACCATTCGCGACAAAGACCTCCTGAATGAACTGACGTACGATGCAGCCTTAGACCTCCTTGCACTCGGACTTGATCCGGACCAGGCCTCACTCTTTGTTCAATCCGACGTGCCGGAAATCTCCGAGTTAACCTGGGTTCTCATGACTGGTACGCCCATGGGCCTGCTCGAAAGGTGCCACGCTTATAAAGAGAAAAAAGAAAAAGGTATCAGTGCGGATGCCGGACTGTTTACCTACCCCGTACTCATGGCTGCAGACATCCTCGGTTACGACTCGAATATTGTCCCCGTCGGACAGGATCAGGTTCAGCACATCGAAGTAGCCCGAGATATCGCCAAAAGCTTCAATCACCATTTTGGTGAATGTTTTGTATTGCCTGAAGCCAAGTTACTGGACGCTTCGGCCAAAGTTCCCGGAACCGATGGCGAAAAAATGTCTAAGAGTTACGACAACACCATTGAGATCTTTGGTAATGAAAAAGCGATTAAGAAAAAAATCATGCGGATCGCGACGGACTCACGCCCCATGGAAGATTCTAAAGAACCGGAAGGTGACCACCTCTATCAGCTTTACAGCCTGTTTGCATCTACAGAGCAACGCCAAGAACTTGCCGCAATCTATCGTGCCGGCGGATTTGGCTACGGCGACGTAAAGAAAAAGATAGCCGAAGCATCTGCTGAATATTTCCGCCCTGCGTGGGAAAAACGAACGACGTTGGAAGCTGATCCCGATTATGTGCGAGATGTGCTTAATGCCGGCGCTCAGCAGGCGCGTACCAAGTGCCGGGAAGTACTCGATCGCGTCCAGAAAGCGACCGGATTGGTACGATGAATGTACTCGGACTTGGCACCGATATCATCGAATGCTTACGCATCGCAAAGATGATCGAAAAGCACGGGGAGCTTTTTCTTAATCGAGTTTATACCCGGGGCGAGATTGCCTATTGCAGTAGTCGCAAAGGTGCCAATCAATCCTATGCCGGTAGGTGGGCGGTCAAAGAGGCAGTCCTCAAGGCAATGGGGACGGGATGGTCACGCGGCATTCGCTGGAAAGACATCGAAGTCGTCACCGACTTAACAGGTAAACCCCATGTTGAAATTCACGGCGTCGCCAAAGAAATCTGTGACGAACTAGGGATTGCTGACATTCTGATAAGCCTGTCTCACTGTCGTAGTCATGCAACGGCCACCGCCATCGCAGTCAGTGAATAACCCCGATAGGTTTCTCTTCAAGACGTCAGACTGACTGAGTTGATTCAACGACTAAGCGTTTTCCCTGAGAGGCTCCGGGCGATAACCAGCCTCGACAATTTCTCCGTCAACCGTCTTAATGATCGGAGCTGGATTCTCTTCTTCGTGTCGTGAAAGCGCCGCTTCCCATTTCGCACGAATTTCATCTTCCAGCCCTTTCCAGGCACCTCTTCCTCGACATTTCGGGTATCGTGAGCAACCCAGCCAGGGACCACGAGCACCATTTCGCAGATAGAGATTGGATTCACACTTGTTACATTCCAGATCGGTCTCAAGCGGACCTACTTTCGGCAAGGTAACAGTGCCTGCTTTATCAAGATTGACGATCCCGTCGCAATCAGGATACTTCGTACAACTTAAAAATGGTCCAAATCGTCCGGTACGTTTCAGCATGGCATCGCCGCACGTAGGACAGGCAATATTGGTTTGCTCAGGATTGATAGGCCGACCTTCGGAATCAATTGGTGCCGCATACTTACAGGCATCCCGCATTCCTTTCGCCAGCTTGCCAATACGCTCCTGATGATCTTTCACCTTCGACCAGGTGACTTTGGTCTCACAATCAAAACAGGTCAGGAAGGGTCGAGACCGCGCTGTCTTGCCTTTATTGACGCCCATCTTCTCAGCACCACAACCCGGGCAGGCAATATCAATTGGCTCGGGCGGCACTCGGAAGCCGATGCAGCTCAGGAATCGGCCATTACGTCCAAAACGATACTCCAGACGCTTTCCACAGTCCGGGCATTTGTATTCTTCCGGAGCCAATTCCGTTTCGGCCTTGGCGTGTGTCATTTTTTCAAATGCTGTATCCAGTTCCGATTTGAATTTACCGTAGAAGCTGTGCAGGAAGCCTGTCCACTCTCGGGAACCTTCCTCGATCGCATCCAATTCGGATTCCATCTCCCGGGTATAACTGACATTCATAATCTGCTCGAAGCCTTCCAGCAGCTTATCTGTCACCACTTCGCCCAGATCCGTCGCATGGAATCGATTCGTGATTTTTTCAACGTAATTACGATCTTGAATCACCTTAATGATGGACGCGTATGTCGAAGGTCGACCGATTCCTTCTTCCTCCAGTTTCTTGACCAACGATCCCTCGTTATATCGAGGCGGCGGTGAAGAGAATTTCTGGATCGGCTCCACGTTAAACGGAGCGGATTCCTCTCCCTCAGATAGTGGTGGTAACGTCTGTTCGTCACTTGCAGTCGGTACACCAGCAACGCGATAGAAGCCATCAAAGGCCAATACACGACCGGTTGCTTTGAGTTCTGCACCGGTTGACTTATCGCTACGTTCAAAAGTCACCGTTGTGGAATCCCACTTAGCATCGGTCATTTGACAGGAAACGAATCGATTGTAAATCAAGCGGTATAACTTGAGTTGATCGGGATCGAGTGCTTTGGCCAGTTTCTCAGGAGTCCGTTCCATATTGGTAGGACGGATACATTCATGAGCTTCCTGAGCATTCTTGTTCGTCGAACCATAGAATTTCGGTTTTTCAGGAAGGTAGGCATCGCCAAATTCTTTTCCAACGTACTCCCTCACCGCGTTCAGAGCTTCCGGCGCGATATAAGTTGCGTCGGTACGCATGTAAGTAATTAAACCGACATGGCCTTCCCCGGGAATAGCGAGGCCTTCATAGAGACGCTGAGCCAGATTCATTGTTCGGCTGGCAGTGAACCCCAACGCGTTGGAGGCTGACATCTGCATCGAACTGGTGATAAACGGAGCATACGGTCGACTGGTAGTTTGCTTGGTTTGGATCGACTTAATCTCATACCGGGCGTCCGGATCGACTTGCCCGTTCACGCTGCGTTCAAACATAGCAGGCCCCTTGCCCGCCGGGTCGAGCCTGGAGTCCACAGACACATCGATTAAACCAACAGCTTCGGCAACAGACTGAATCTGCTGAGAGAGATCCTGAGGTTTATCCGCAGGACAACCTAAACTGAATTTCTCTTCGCCAATGCGAATCAGTTCAGTTTTCAAGCTACCATGTTCTGCGAGCCAGGCATTCTGACGTTTGATTGTTGGTGTTTTACCTTTGTCATCTAGTGTCGAGATAAACTGTGTCCATTGATCCACCAAACCGGCTGCTTGACCTGGGTCCAGCGCCAATCGCACGTTGACGTTCCACGTTTCATCGGGAATATGAGCTCGTATTTCCCGCTCACGCTCCACAATTAAACGCACCGCCACACTTTGGACTCGCCCGGCACTAAGACCACCGGCGACTTTTTTCCAAAGCAGGGGCGAGACTTGATAACCAACAATACGGTCGAGTATTCGGCGGGCCTGTTGAGCGTTGACTTTGGCGATGTCAATATCGCGAGGGTTTTCAAATGCCTGATGGATCGCATCACGCGTAATTGCGTTGAACACTACGCGTTTTACTTTGTCCTGATCAACGTTCATGGCTTCGGCCAGAAGCCATGCGATCGCTTCCCCTTCACGGTCAAGGTCAGTCGCCAGCCAGATTCCTTCAGACTCTTTCGCTGCTTTCTTGAGTTTGGTGAGAGTCTTATTTTTCCCTTTGATGACTTCATAGCTAGGCTGAAAATCGTTATCCAGATCGATGCCTGGAACAGGCGTCTTGACTCCCTTCGGATTTCTGGCCGGCAAGTCCAGCACGTGGCCGATGCTTGCTTCCACCAAATAATCGGGGCCCAGAAACTTGGAGATGGTTTTCACCTTGGCAGGTGACTCGACTATGACGAGGTGTTTGGCCATGGGGTTTGGATATGAATTAAGGTGTTTCTAGTGGGAATCTTCTTAAAAACATGCCAACCAGCATGCCTCGCAATAAATATCAGCAAAAAAACCGCTCAACATCATAAGACTAATGGATGTCTACAATTCCGATGTAATTCTCACGATTGGAAAAACCGTTACAAACTGAACAAATATATTACTTGCACACACTCGGCGCAGGCAATGAATCAACGCTATATTACAGGTACTAACCGGCCACATTGGGGTTTGTAATTCACCAAAAACGGCCTAAAATTAGTAGTTTCACAGTCTGCCAGTGCATGCTGTTGATCCACATGTTGGATCAGGGAACGCCTTTCACTCGCAACCCCCATCTGGGTTATATATGTAGTTGCAAAGGAATGGCTCTCCTTAGACGAATCATTAAGACGTTGTTTTTATCTGTCAAGTCAAAATAAGCATCTTCACGTCAGTGAGATGAAAAAATTATGTCCAAAGCAAACCGCCCCAATCGAATTCACGGCCGTCAAAAAAATCAGCAGATCGACAAACTGAAGAAGGAACGTGAGGAAAAACGTCAAGCATATATTAAAAAGATGAAGGAGGAGGGAACGTACGACGGCATCAGTATATTCGACATCGTTTCGAAGTACAAAACCGTGTCTTATGGGATCCTCACGATCATCGCTGTCTTCGCGTTCGTTGTTGGCCCGGCTTATTATGCGGCGATTCAGGGTGGACCTAACAACGCCGTTGCCGATGGAGATGTCGTACTCGCTGCATGGGATGATGGAAAGATTACTCGTGCCCAGGCGATTTCTATCCAGGACACCGGGCAGCGTTTACAGCAATACATCTCAACGCTTGTCAACAACGCCTTACCACGCGTCGTTGGCCCGCGTCCCGAATTTGATTCGAATGACCCAAACTTTCAGGCATTTCAGGCTCGCCAACAAGCCTACCAACAAAAACAAGCGCGTGAATACTCAAACCTCGACCCCTGGAGTCTGGCTTTCCAGCCGAGTGACCCAACCACTGTAAAATTCCTTTCCGGAATCGCTGACGAATATGGTATGGGAGCCTCGGTGGAAGAAATCGAGAAGGTGCTCCAGGAACTTTACAAGAACAATACGGACGAAGAAGTGCAGACTGCTGACAAGCAGGCCTTTGGTGAATTCAAAGAAGTCAATGAAATTGCAGAGCTCCTGCTGGACTACGTCTCCGCTCGCAAAATGCAGCGTTACGCTAATTCGGGAATCCCAATCGCTCCCGCCATTTCAGACCGCTATGTCGCCCATGAAATGCTAACGCAGCAACACAAATTCGAAGTGCTTGTCGTGCCTGTCGATACCAATCTAGTCACCGAAAAACCCGGGGCTGATGAACAAGCTGCTTTGATCGAACAATTTCGGGAAGCCTATGCCGATGATACCGGAGCAGAAGGGCAATTCGGCTTAATTCCAATAAACGGAACGCAGGCTGGCAATCAATTCTTCTACCCGTATGGAGTGCGAACGCCTCGGAAATATGGCTATCAATTTGTCGCCTTTAATGAGGACGCCTATGCTCGATACGCACGCGTCAAATTCGAGGAAGGGATTACCGACGAAAACCTTAAAACCTATTACGAAACCAATATCGAACAATACCAGGCACCGGACGACAAATTCGACGAAATCGAAAACGAAGCCGAAGGTAAAGAAACTGACAGTGAAGATGCTGCGTCTGACGATCCCGAAGCCACTGAAGACGATGCGTCTGAAGAATCCAGTGCCGACAAAACTGAAAAAGAGGACTCCGAAGACGCGGCAAAAGAAGCGGGTGAAGACGCTGCTGAGCAATCCACTGAAGAAGGCGAAGATTGCTTAATATTCTTCCAGGAAGCACCGTCCGAAGAGACCAAAGAAGAAGCCCCGGCCGAATCAGAGAACGCAGCCAGCGACGATGCAGAAGAAGCGCCGTCAGAAGAACCGGCTGCAGAGACGGAACCCGAAGAAACCGGAGAAGAAGCTCCTGAATCCGAAACCCCACCGGCGGCTCCTGCTGAAGATTTGAGCGAACTGGATACTCCGATTCCGCTCGAGCAAAA
>DEAW01000142.1:18963-36666 GCA_002348315.1 Planctomycetaceae bacterium UBA2972
ATACCTGCCTTACGAGGAAGTCCAGGATCGGGTACGCGAAGAGTACATTCGCACGTCCATCACAGCCTTCCAACAGGAACTCGAAGACGCTCACAAGTTACAACTAACCGAAGCCATGGAAGCATTTTCCAGTGCATCGGGCGAATCGGACAACTCTCATGCAGTACAACTAGCTCAGGCCTTATCCGCTGATGCTTCAGGTGATAAAGAAACCTCAACTAACATTCGTGAAAATGCCAAAGCCGTATTGGATAACGCTATAACAGAGATTCAAAAGGATGCGGAAGGGATCATGACCGAAGTGTTAGAGGGTTCCGAAGACAAGCCGCAACAAATTACGCTGGTAACCTATGGCGAAACCGCTGCTCCGATTTCTGCAGCCCATGGGCAGGCGATTTCAGGACGAAACCCCGACGCGAATGATTTTGGTCTTCCCTGGGATGAATCGACACCAAGTTGGGTCAAGCTGATTCGCATTGCCTACACTGCCCATGGTGGCCCTGGCAGCAACACCCAGCAGGATATCTTTATTGAAAACGATTTCCTCACACACCACGAATCCAGCTCTTTCCAAAATCACAAGTATGTCTTCTGGCAAGTCGATCAAACCAATGAGACTTCCTTTGAGGATCTTCGTGAGCCAACCGAGGAAGTACTGGAAAATGCGACTCGTGCCTGGAAGAAGGGCGAGGCGGTTCAACGCACTCGGAACCTTGCCAACGAACTCAAAGCTCAATACAACGATGACAACGGTGCTCAGTCGTTTAGTGAAGTTCTGGACGATTTTGCCAGCCATCAAGCCAATGTCTTTGAGTCCTTCCCAACAACGACGTTTAGCATGGTTCCGCAACCAACTCAGTTCGGACGCCCTGAAGTAGGACTTCAGCTTGGGCGACTATCTAAAACAGCGACCGAAATGGTTGAAGCCCCCAAACCGACTGAAGAGGCGACCGACGAACAAGCAAAGGACGGGGAAGAGTCCGATGAGGCTGAATCCGCTGATAAAGAATCGACTGACGAGGCAGCCGCAGAAAATGAAACCGAATCGGCCTCCCCGGAATTGATCGAAAAGATCGTCGAAGGAGATACGATCTCAGATATTAGCGACTATGAGAAACTCTACATTTTTGAAGAATTAGAAGTAAACCAGGTCTATGTCGCTTCGTCGACGACCGGCCGCTTCTTTTACGTCATTCGTAAAATCGATTACCAGGCTCCGGCAGAAGACGGCGTCGATGCAAAACTGGCGAAAACTCAAAAATTCCAGGACTTAGCAGCCTATCTCGTCGGTGGACCGGCTTCCATGTCCCCGACAAATATCACTGCATCCATGACTGCCAATGCGACTGAAAACATGTACAGTCCCAGCCAGGGAAGTGGTACCCGTTCTCAATTGGAAGGTGCCTTTATTGCAATCCTGCAAAAGAAACACGACTTCCATCGCCCATCAGCGGATGACCAATAATCAGGATTGCGACGATTTAGCTATGAGTAGTAAACGAATTTTAATGCTGGTGGGGGACTTCGTAGAAGATTACGAAGCCATGGTTCCTTATCAAATGCTCTTAATGGTGGGACATCAGGTCGACACATGCTGCCCGGACAAATCGGCCGGAGACACGGTTAAAACGGCAATTCATGATTTCGAAGGAGACCAAACTTACTCGGAAAAGGTTGGTCATAACTTTGCGATTACGATCAGCTTTGATGAAGCTGCTGCCGGAGACTACGATGCGTTGATCATCCCCGGTGGCCGAGCTCCCGAGTACCTACGTTTAGATCAACGCGTATTGGAACTTGTCAAATCCTATCACACCGCAGGTAAGCCCATTGCCGCAATCTGTCACGGCCCTCAAATTCTAGCAGCCGCCGGTATTTTAGAAGGTAAGAGTATCAGCTGTTACCCTGCCGTTTCCCCAGAAGTAACCCTTAGCGGCGGGACTTATGTTGAAACCGCTGCCACCTTCGATAACGCACACGTTGACGGCAATCTAGTTACTGCACCGGCATGGCCTGCTCATCCAGCCTGGATTGCAAAGTTTCTGGATGTTTTGGGACAAACCGAGGCCTAGAACTACTGAAAAAGCCCTCGATTGAATGACCATATTATCAATGGAGAGCCAAGCAAAGTAAGAGGTCACTTATGGGTTCCCCCATCATCATTATCATCGTCCTCGGGCTACTCCTACTGACCGTCGCCTTAGTGATGATCACTCGGCAAAATAAAAAGACACCGTATCACGCGGATCCTTCTGCCTGGCTACAGCCACCCGCTCCCACAGAGCCCGAATTACCACCGGCCAACACCATTGCGCCTGATTACCAACAGCAAATCGACCAGTTTCATTCGACTCGCACGACATTGCAGGATTCCTTCTTTAAAATCTGCAGTGAATCCGGTCGGCCGCGGGGTTTACGTTGGAAAAAGTGCGAATTTGAGGAACAATCCACGTTCGTCATCGAAAACCATTCGTTAAACCTTCATGCATTGACTCCCGTTGTCATCAGTTTTGAAGCTATTCCGGGAGGCCCGATGGAAGACATGGAAGCCGTTGGCAATCTTCGGGTGGGTTCGGCATTATTTGTACACACCGGTGAAAACTGGGGCACGCGGGGAGACGTTATCTACAATCTCAATGCTGAAGAAGCCATCGAACATTATCGAGATAACTATACCGATTTCGATCTCGATTCAATGTCGGCGAAATCAGTCGAGTCCGCTAACGAACGACCACAATCCTAAAGGCAATTACGATGGCAATCCTCGGAGCTCACATGTCCATCGCGGGCGGCTATTACAAAGCAATTCAGAGCGGCGCTCAGGATGGCTGCGACTGTGTCCAGATCTTTACAAAGAACAATAATCAATGGCGAGCGAAGGAGATCACCGAGGACGACGTCGAGCGTTTCCAGGCTAAGCTTGACGAGCATAACATCCAACAGACGCTCTCTCACGCATCGTACCTGATCAACCTCGGGTCCCCGAAAGACGAATTGTGGAAAAAGTCGATTGATGCCTTCATTGTAGAATTACGCAGAGCTGACCAATTGGGAGTACCCTATGTCGTCGTGCATCCCGGCTCCTTTACTACCAGCACCGAAGCTGAAGGAATCAGTCGGATCGCAGAAGGCCTTAATGAAGTCCATCAGCAAACCCGGGGAATCTCAAGTCGCTGCCTGCTGGAAACCACCGCCGGTCAGGGAACCAATCTAGGCTGGAAATTCGAACAATTGGCAGAGATGCTTGATCAGTGCCAGGACCCTAACCTGGTGGGAATTTGTGCCGACACGTGCCACATGTTCGCTGCCGGATACAATCTCTGTGAGGAAGAGTCCTATCATGACACATGGGAAGAATTCGATAAGCTCATAGGTCTGGAGAAAATGAAGGCGTTTCATCTCAATGACAGCAAAAAGGAATTTGGTAGCCGTAAGGACCGCCACGAGCACATTGGACAGGGACATATGGGGCTGGCTCCCTTTCGTTTGTTAGTCAATGATCCGCGATTTTCTAACACGCCCATGTATCTGGAAACGGCCAAAGGTGATGCCGAAGGCGAATATGAAGGAATGAGTTGGGATGCAGCAAATCTGTCTGTATTGCGAGGCCTGATCGAATCCACGTCTTAAAGATGACGCGGCCTCATTTGGCCTTATGCTTCGTCCACTTCTATAATGAAGTGGTTGAAGCTCACAGCCAAAGTATGTTGAAAGGTGAAAACACATGTCTGCAGCGGTCAAAGTTGCCATCTATCCCACTCAAACAGAGGCGGTCATCGCGGCAGAGTATTTACGCGCCAATGGTATCGTCGTTACGGTGATGGGAGACAATGCCGGTGGGGCTTTCTCCGGACTTACCCTCAGCAAGGGATTTGAAATCTACGTCCCCAACGAAGATGAGGCGTTAGCAATTGAATTGCTCGAGAACCCGCCAGAGCCGGACGAGCAAACCGGGGAGTCTAATCAAGCCGAATACTAATCGCGTCAGCCTCTTGGTGATTAAAACGGTATTTAGATTCTTTACCAGCGGCATTGGTGACCGTCACCACCCAGGTCTGTGAATCATCTTCCCTAACACCAACGGCAACCCGATCGCCAGGCGAAATGGACTCGACGATAAGACTGCCAACCTTCACGATCTCACCACGGTGACCGTCGCGCAGGATCGCCAGTGTCATCACTTCACCCGGTACGAGATGCTCGAAGTCTTCGGGGATTTCGGCACCATGCGGGTCGGTTAGCGGATGCCCCAACTTGTCGTCAAGGTAATCCACCGCCTGTTCATCATGAAGATGCTCCAACACATGCGCTCGCTGATGCAATTCCTCATCAGCCACGCCCAGATGCTGGAGGTATGTTTCCCACAAACGATGAGCGCGTAACAGTCGTCGCGCGTGTTTACGCCCTTCTTCTGTAAACGAAATCACATCGCCCACATAAACAAGCCACTCCTGCTTCACCATCGAATGAACGGCTTTTCGAATGCGTTCTGCTTTGTAATCCGTGTGCCGGATCAGATCTTCAATACCGCAACGTTCCTGATCTGCACGCAGGATCACTCCTAGAATATCTTCGACAAACTGCTGCGGAACTGCTCGCATCCGTCGTTGAAAGTCTGCCAGGAGTCCGTATCGGGGAGCGACTAAGAACACGAGCAGAAACTGAGCTGTGAGTGTCACAACAATCATCGCTCCGGGAGCCACATTCAGTGTTTCCGACAGGTAGTAACCGATTAAAAACCCCGTCCAGCCAAAGAGGGCTGAGACCCACAGCAAATTCTTCAGGCGGTCGCACAGCAGGTACGCGGTTGCGGCGGGAGCAATCAGGAGCCCCACCACCTGGATCACTCCCACCACCTGCACGCCTGTCACGACTACCATGGCTGTGCATGTGGTTAGCATGTAATCGAGCACCAGAACATTCATTCCCAACGACGCCGCCATCACTCGATCAAACGTGATCAACTGCAGACTACGGAACATTAGGACAATAAATGAGAGTACGACCACTGATACGATCGCCATCATCCATAAATCAGCATCGCTAACACCAAGGAGTTGTCCGACGATAAAGTGAAGCAGATCGATATGAACGTACTGGCTGAAGAGTGAAACGAGCACACCCCCAAATGCGAAGATGCCCGTATACATAATTCCGATGACGGCATCTTCTTTCACACGCGACATGCGTGACACAAAACCGATCATTGCCACCGTGATGATCCCGGAAATAATCGATCCGATTAACATCGCCGGAGCATGGGCTTCCTGCCCAAATGTTAGTTTCATCACAAGATAGCCAACCACGACTCCCGCCAGCATCGAGTGTGCCAAAGCGTCGGCCAGAAAGGAAGTCCTTTTAAGGACGATAAAACAACCAATGACACTACACACTGTAGTCACCAACAGGCCGGTCAACAACGCCTTAATAAGGTGGGGGCTGGCAGTATGGATCTCAACGAGCCAATCGTACATTACACGCCACCTCCGGCAGCCTGACCACTCTGAAGGTTGGCAAAGATACGAAGCTTTCCTTCGTAAACCTCACTTAACAATTCCGGATGCAGTACATGCTCGGGAGCTCCGTATGCGAACAGTCGTTGCTTGAGCAGTACGAGCGCATCGAAGTATTCCGCGGCGGTAGCCAGATCGTGATGAACGACAACAAGTGTCCGGCCAGCTTCACGTGTCGATTCCAGCACGTCGAGAATAGCGCGTTCCGTGGCGGCATCCACTCCGGCAAACGGTTCATCCAACAGCAAAATATCTCCTCCCTGAGCAATGGCCCTCGCCATAAAGACGCGTTGTTGCTGGCCGCCGGATAATTGACCAATTTGACGGTCTCTAAGGTCTGCCATGCGAACCTGCTCAAGAGCATAGTCTGCGATGTCATGGTCCTCTGCTGACATTTCAGACCACCAGGGTTGCTTACCATAGCGTCCCATCAAAGCGACTTCTCGAACCGTGATCGGAAAATCCCAATCCACGCTACCACGCTGAGGAACATACGCCACCCGGCCCTTGGCCTTTTCCACATCTTCGCCAAACAACTGCACTTCCCCAAAATCGGCTTTGACAAATCCAAGCAGCGATTTGATGAGCGTCGACTTTCCCGAACCGTTGGGGCCTATAATTCCGACCAGTTGACCGGCATCGATCTTCAACGAGATGTCCAGCAAGGCCGGAACCGGGCCATAACTGACCGTCAGATTCTTTACGTCAATTGCTGGTTGTTCTGAATCCATTGGATTTTGTATGAATGCCTGTTAATGATTATGGCTGCTATGATCGTGCGAAGAAGCGGAATCGTCACTTTGGTTCGCTGGAATGTCCACCACAATTGTGCTGCTGATATTCTCGCCCGGTTCTGACCAGACGGTTTTTTCGACCAGTACCTCGTCGCCGTCGAACACGCGGACACGAATGGCTTTCGCCACACCCACTACTCGCGACACGGACAAATCAACGTCATCGCCCAATTCATCCATCGGCTCAACACTCGTGCTTGCCGGAGTATCGAATCCTGCTGCTGCAAATGGATCACCCTCAGGGGAATCACTCGGCACCGAATTCCCCCCCGTGCCGACTTCTATAAAGAACTCGTTTACCCCCACCTTTAGATCAGGTACAGGATGGATTCGGATAGGGACTCCGGCCACTATGGGCTCGGATTTCAGCAGTATATTTTCACCATCCAAACGAACTAACATCGATGTCGGGTCAAATGCATCTCCTTCGGCATCAAAGGACAACGTAACCTCTACCGCATAGTCTCCCTCTGCCGTTTCCGTGACAAATTCTGTCAACTGCCGTTCGGGCAACGAATTAATGAAACCTTGATACCCACCGACTAAACCACAAATAACGCAGCACAGGCCAATAGCAATCAAAGGCCGTACGGGAAGTTTCGTTGCCAGATTATTCTTAGCCAAAGTGAATTCCGTTGGTCTCGCTGAATTATTTCAGTCCGGAAACGATTTTGATAACATTTTCTCGCATCATACCAAAATAGGTTTCTGCAACAGAGCCTGCCGGGCCCATCGAATCAGCATATAACGCACCGGCGACATACACTCCGGCATCCTTCGCAATTTGACGAACGACCTGTGGATTAATCGTAGTTTCCACAAAGATCGCTTTCACTTTATAACTGCGAATTGACTCAACAACTTCAGCCCGACGTTGCGGAGTAATACCCGCTCCGATTTCATCACCCGTGCTCCAACCGGCCGGTGCTGCACTTTCAAATCCGTACGTTGTTGCGAAATACTGAAACGCATCATGATGACTAATCAGCACTCTTTTGGCTCGGGGAATCTTATTCACCTCTTTTTGGATCCAGCTATGCAGGCTACGTAGCTGAGATACGTAGTAATCAGCTCGAGCGTCGTATTCATCCGCATGGTCCGGGTCAACCTTCTTCAGCCCGGCAGTGATGTTCTTGACATAAATAGCTGCGTTAATCGGACTGAGCCAGGCGTGCGGATCTTCCACAATCATACCGTCTTCGTCGAAGTCAAGTGGCTTCACACCGTTAACACAAGTCACAAGCGGCTTGTTCGCATCTTTGGCCAGATTTAGCATCCAGTCGTGACCTTCCAAGTGCCAACCATTCTGAATACAAACATCAGCTTCCGCTACTAAACGGCTGTCACCCGGCTTTACTTCGTAGGTGTGAGGATCCTGCCCCGGAGCCAATACGCAGTCGACCTGCCAGCGATCTCCACCAATCTGTCTCGTAAAGTCGGCAACCTGAGTGGTACTGCAGACGGCACGAAACGTCTTCGCATCTTCGTCCTGCCCGATTGTCGTGCCGTTCCATGCTGTCAACACAGCAATCACGGCAAAAAGAGTTAGTCGATTCATTATCTATATCATCCCGAAAAGGTATTATTTTTTTATCTTTAAATCTATTTAAAAGAGACGTTCCAGAAGTGTCAACTCGCTAACTTTGATTCACGTTAAATAGCACCACAAACTTCGGTTTTTTAGCGGGTTAAGCCGGCATTCCCACCATAGTCTACTTCTTAGTAATCTTTCGATAGCGAATATTGCAATAGTCGATAGAATAAAGTCACAGAGCACGGTGATAATGTCGCTAACGAACAACGCCATCGGCAACAATTTACTCAACCTATTTTTCCGCACTGTCCCTTAGATGTCTTTAACTTACTTCAAGCGATATCAGATGGAGTTGGACCTCCAGACACTAGACATTCCCACTTCGGAATTGCCAGGCGGCTATCGTTTTGCTGCCTGGTCGGAAGACGATTTAACACGACATGCGGAAATCAAGCACATCAGTTTCCGTAACGAAATTGATGCCAATGTGTTTACCTGTTTTAGAGACGTGGAAGGTTGCCAACGATTGCTACGCGAGATATCAGGACGAAGCAATTTTCTGCCGGATGCAACCTGGTTATTGGAATATGACGATCCGACCACAGAAACAACCACCACCGTGGGAACGATTCAGGCACTGGTTGACGTGCATCAACGCGGAGCAATCCAAAATATCGGAATCCACCCGGATCATCGCGGTCACGGCTTAGGCACATCGCTGTTGTTTAAGTGTTTCACCTATGTCAAAGCTCGCGGCCTTTCACGCGTCATGCTCGAAGTTACCTCACAAAACATTGGTGCCCTCCGGTTGTATAAACGTCTGGGCTTTCGCATCATAAAGACTGTATACAAACCTGCTCCAATTTTTACCTACTGAGTAATCTGTGGACGATTTGATCCAAATCCAACAACTGCCAAACGGGCTCAGTTTGCTTATGCAAAATATGCCCTGGCTGGAGTCTGCTGCGCTGAGTATCCTCGTCCCGGCAGGTAGCCAACGTGACCCGTTAGAAAAGGCTGGACTAGCAGGGTTTACTGCTGAAATGGTGCAACGCGGATGTGGCCCTTACAACAGCCGAAATTTTGTGGAACAACTCGATCGATTAGGCGCCGCTCGCAGTGCTTCGGTCACAAACTACCACACGCGGTTTAGTGCAGCGATCCCCACCACTCGGCTCCGAGATACACTCGAGCTATACCGAGAGCTTATTCTCAATCCACATCTTCCACCTGAGCAGCTTGAAGACAGCCGCATGGTGGCCATGCAGGAACTTCTGGCTATGGAAGACGACCTGGCTCAGAAGTTAATGCGGGAAATGAGGAAACGTCTGTATCCCGATCCGTACGGTCGTAGTACTACCGGTTGTATGGAATCGGTACAGTCGATTGAACTGGCCGACGTGCAACATCATGTCCAACAGTACTATGTGCCGGATCGAGCCATCATCAGTATTGCGGGCAAAATAGATTTTAACGAAGTCCATTGCATGGTCGAATCGCTATTTGGATCGTGGCAGGGATCGATTCAGGATGAACTTCTCGAGACACCGCCGTTAGCAGGGCATCACCATATCCAACATGAAACGAGTCAAACGCAAATCGGTGTCGTTTTCCCCAGTGTTCCCTACTCCGACCCTGATTACTTTCTAGCCCGAAGTGCCATAGGCGTTTTAAGCGATGGGATGAGTTCCAGATTGTTTACGGAAGTTCGTGAGAAACGGGGACTCTGCTATACGGTCTATGCCATGTGCCATACGATCAAGGACCTTGGGTGCGTTTTGGCATACGCCGGGACGACCACAGAACGCGCTCAGGAGACACTGGATGTCATGCTGGCGGAAATACGCCGCTTGGGTGAAGGCATCCTGGATGATGAACTGGATCGACTCAAAGCACGAATCAAAACGGGACTCATCATGCAACAGGAAAGCAGTAGCTCGCGTAGCATCTCGATGGCGTCTGATTGGCACCTACTCGGTAAAGTAAGAACACTTGAGCAGCTATCCACACTTCTCGATGAAGTTGAGACAACGTCCATCAATAAGTATTTGGAAGAAAATCCACCTCAAAACTTCAAAGTCGTTACGCTTGGACAACAGCCGCTTGATACTTCCGGTGTGGAAGGAGCGACCTCATGAGTGATGTTAATTTCCGGCAGCATACACTGAGTAATGGTCTCCAGATTGTGGCCGAATGTAATGCACGGGCATACAGTACCGGGCTGGCATACTTTGTCAAAACCGGTTCGCGAGATGAAACGCCTGAAGTATCAGGAGTCAGCCACTTCCTGGAACATATGGTGTTCAAGGGAACACCGACGCGTACGGCTGAGCAGGTAAATCAGGAACTTGACGCCATTGGCTCGCAAAGCAATGCCTTTACCTCTGAGGAACAAACCGTTTACTATTGTGCCGTCCTTCCTGAATATCAACTCAATGCACTGGAACTCCTAAGTGATATCCTGCGTCCTCTTTTGCGACAGGACGATTTTGATACTGAGAAGCAAGTCATTCTGGAAGAGATTGCCAAGTATGACGATCAACCGCCATTTGGAGCTCACGAAAAGGCACTGGCCTACCATTTCCAGAATCACCCACTAGGCAAATCAGTTCTCGGGACTCGGGAATCGGTGGGAGCATTAACACGGGATCAGATGCTGGAATATTTCAACCGGCGTTATAGTGCCGGTAATATCGTACTGGCCATGGCCGGCAATGTGGACTTTGACGCCGTGATCGCTCAGCTGGAATCACAGGTCGGTCAGTGGGAAAATTATGACACACAGCGTGCTACTCCTCGAGCGAAACCGAATAGCGGATTTTATTCCATTGAAAAACCGTCCGCTCATCAGCAATATATTATTCAGATCTGTAATGGCCCGGCAGCCGAAGATGATAATCGCTACGCCAGCCGCCTGCTCGGTTTGATCTTTGGTGATGAGAGCAACAGTCGTTTGTTTTGGGAATTAATTGATACTGGCAAAGCAGAATACGCCGTGGTCGAACCATCGGAATATCAGGGAACAGGAATCTTCATGTCCTACCTGAGCTGCCAACCTGAGAACGCTTCAGAAATTATGGATGCCTACCATTCGCTTGCAGTAAAGATTCAGCAGGACGGAGTGACAACGCAGGAACTTGAATTAGCCAAAAGCAAAGTATGCTCGCATATCGTATTACGTGCTGAGCGAGCGGCGAGTCGGATGTTTGGTATCGGAAATAACTGGCTCCAGCGAGGTGAATATGCTTCGGTCCAGCAATCCATCGACCGATTTCAAAAAGTCACCGTCTCTGATATCGCTGAAGTTTTGGATAAATATCCGCTAACTGAGTGCACGGCGGTTGCCATAGGGCCTACAAAAATAGAACATAAGTAGATAACAAATCACGTCGAGTCGACATTCAATAACAGGAAAAGAATTGAAACATGGAACGATCACTGGTCTTACTGAAACCGGATTGTGTACAACGCCGATTGATGGGTGAGATTATCACTCGCTTTGAAAACAAAGGACTGAACATAATCGGGATGAAAATGATTCAGGTCACTCCCGAATTGGCAAAGCAACATTATGCCGAACATGTTGAAAAACCGTTCTATCCCGGTTTGGAAGCTTTCATTACAGGCGGCCCCATTGTGGCTTTGTGCATTGAAGGAATCGATGTCATTCAGGTTGTACGCGACATGCTAGGTGCCACCAACGGACGCAATGCTGCTCCGGGTACGGTCCGTGGAGATTACAGTGCCAGCCGTCAAATGAATCTGGTTCATGCCTCCGACGGCCCCGAAGCTGCGGAACGGGAAATGAATCTCTATTTTGATCCCGCCGAAATCTGCCCCAACGAACCCACTTTGACACCATGGCTCAAAGCCGCCGATGAATAGAGACAGTTGGATAATTAGGCAATTAAGCAGTTAGACAATTGTTTAACTGTTTAACTGTCCCCAGCTCTCTGCTTCTAAGTCGGGATGAGAGGATTTGAACCTCCGACCTTTTGACCCCCAGTCAAACGCGCTAACCAGGCTGCGCTACATCCCGTGAATTACAATCACTATTCTAAATATCCTCACGTAATCTGCAACTACACTCCCCCTGTTGCGACACTAGAAACCTGCTAGAAAAACAGGTATTATCAAAGTCACCAAGGAGGGAATTATTGTGACCAATTTCGCTGACCGTCTCGTTGCAGCTATCCAACGCTGTAAAACACCAACACTCGTCGGAATCGACCCGCGACTTAATAGTCTACCCGAGCCTATTCGGCCACAGTCCAACGCTCCGTCCCCGGAAGAAATCTCGCAAGCCTACCTAACCTTTGGTAAAGGCATTGTGGATGTCGTGGCTCCATTGGTTCCGGCTGTAAAGCCTCAAGCAGCATTTTTCGAGCAATTGGGGGCCTGTGGCCTGGCCGCCCTTGCTGAAGTCACTCAGTACGCACGTAGCCAGGGCTTGTTGGTAATCATGGACGGCAAACGCAATGACATTGGCAGCACCGCCACGGCCTACGCGCACGGATTTCTGGGAGCTGACCAAAGCACGGACCTTACGTCGGACTGCCTGACCGTAAGTCCCTATCTGGGAGAGGACAGTCTTGAGCCGTTCGTGGAAGTCGCTAACGCAAACGGCAACGGAATCTTCGTACTCGTCAAGACATCGAATCCGGGAGGAGGCCGTTTTCAGGACCTGATTGCAGACGGCAAACCTGTTTATCGTCATGTCGCTTCACTGGTCAATGAACTTGCCGCAAACACTCGAGGTAGTGACGCCCATCCCTACGGCGCTGTCGGCGCTGTCGTCGGAGCTACCTACCCCGAACAACTCGAAGAGCTCCGCGAAGCCATGCCTAACACATTCTTCCTGGTGCCGGGTTTCGGAGCACAAGGTGGAGGCGCTAAGGATGTTGCCGGCGGGTTTGATCCACAGGGGTTAGGAGCTATCATCAATAGCTCTCGCGGCATCATTTTCGCTCATGCACGTGAACCCTACGCTGAAAAGTTTGGAGCTAGTCGATGGCAGGAGGCTGTCGAAGCGGCCACACTGGATATGATCGCCGCCCTAGCCGCAGATACTCCCGCAGGAAATCTATAATCGCTGTAACACAAGATTCTACGCTTAAAACACGCCGCGGCTATCTGGGCCTGGCGATCGCGGTTGTGGTGATCACAGTAGTCCTGTTAGTCATTGACCGTCAGGCATTATTTCAATGGCTGGCGGTGCGACAACAGGATGCCATCGACTACACCAGTCAAAACCTCTGGAAGGCAATCGGCATTGCCTTTGTCGTATACGTCATCGTCACGGCCTCCGGTTTTCCCGGTTCGACCGCTCTTTCCATTGTGTCGGCAACAATACTTCCTTATTGGGCAAGCGTCTTTACCGTTAGCTTCGCCTCTACCTTAGGCGCCACCTGTGCCATGCTGATGAGCCGCTATCTGTTTCGAGATATGGTAAAGAGCTGGTTTGGAGAAAAATATGACAGTTTTGAAGAGGCCTGGGAACGAGACGGAATCTGGTATCTCTACAGTATGCGTATGGCGCCTTATGTCCCATTCTTCTCCATCAATTTACTGATGGGGCTAACAAAGATCCGCGTTAAAGATTATTGGATAGCCAGCCAACTGGGCATGCTACCGGGCACGCTCGTCAATTTATACCTCGGAAGCAAACTCGCTCCATTAAGTGAGTTATCCGAAAAGGGATTTTCCGGTGTGTTCACTACACCACTGATCATCGGCTTCACGTTGCTGGCTCTTGTACCCATCGTCATCCGATTCTGGATCCGTCGAAAAACGGACAGGCTCAACTCTGACTAGTATGGCTATCAGTCGACTAGCATTCTGTAAACATAGCCACTGCCAAACCAAGGCTGTGGGTTATACTTAAAGAGTTCTGTTTCAAACCCCTTATCTTCAAGGTGTCAATTTGCCGCACAATCGCCCGTTTGATCTATCTATGATTTGCGTGATGCTGGCGTTTACTCTCCTGGGCAAGCCGTTGACACTTATTGCCCAACAGGATCAAAGGCCGAACATCGTCATGGTTTTCATCGATGACATGGGCTGGGGTGACCTGGGATGTTATGGTAATCCTGATATCAAGACACCGAACATCGATGCATTGGCGGCCGGTGGTATTCGATTTGAACAGTTTTATGTCGCATCACCCATCTGCAGCCCATCTCGAGTGGCCGTCACAACCGGTCAATTCCCTGCTCGGCATAAAATCAATTCGTACCTAAACTCCCGAGCTCGTAATGCAGCACGAGGCATGGTAGATTTCCTTGATCCGGCTGTCCCCGCGATCGCCAGAACATTTCAATCGGCTGGATATGCGACCGCTCATTTTGGCAAATGGCACATGGGCGGAGGGCGCGATGTCGATGACGCTCCTTTACCTCAATCCTATGGATTCTCTGAATCGCTAGTCTCATTCGAAGGCTTAGGAGATCGTATCCTACAAGCACAAAACCATGGACTGTCAGCCCAAAGCGCCAAACTCGGACATGGCAGGATTACGTATGTAGAGAAACATAAAAATACCGAAACCTATGTCAATCGCAGCATTGATTTCATTCGTCGCAATCAGGAAACTCCATTCTATCTACATCTATGGCTCAATGACGTCCACGACCCGTTTAAGCCAACCCAGTTGCAACTCGAACGATTCAAACAGTATTCGGACAACAAATACCTACAGCAATACTATGCCGTGATGGATGAAATGGATCGTCAGTTAGGTCGGCTATTTGATCACATCACAGCAAGTGGATTAAGCGAGCAAACCATCATCGTCGTCTGTGCTGACAATGGACCAACCGCCTGGGCTCGTTATAAACGCGAAGGATTCGATGCGCCAGGCTGGACAGGAGGCTTGCGCGGACGAAAATGGAGCCTCTACGAAGGCGGCATTCGCGAACCGTTGATCGTTTCATGGCCCGATAAAATCAAACCCGGTCAGGTCGACAAAACCTCTCTTGTAAACGCGGTCGACTTCTTCCCTACCTTTTGCCAATTAGCCGGAATCAAACCTCCCGACGTCGACTGGGATGGCATCGATTTCTCTCCGGCTTTGTTGGAGAAACCTATCCAACGTCAAAAACCGATGTACTGGGAATATGGTCGAAACCCAAGTTATCTACGCCCGGCCGAGCCCTCGGATCGCAGTCCCGTATTAGCCGTCCGTGATGGTGCCTGGAAGCTACTTATGAATGCGGATGGTACTGGTGTGGAACTTTACAATCTTAATCAATCCATTGATGAATCCGCTAATCTGGTCGATGTGCACGCTGACGTTGCCAACCGGCTCTACAAAGATTTGATGGCCTGGAAAAACAGCCTTCCTAATTATCCGGACAGTACGACGCCATGACGGATTCCCACACACCAACCTTTGAACGATTTGGGTTCTCCAGTGCCTTACTCCGTGCCATCGAACGGCGCGGGTACGAGCACCCCACAGCGATTCAACAGGAAGCGATCCCTCCCATTCTGAACGGTGATGATGTTCTCGGCTGTGCTCAGACCGGAACCGGAAAAACTGCTGCTTTTGCATTACCGGCCATCGAAAAACTCACCTCCGCTGAGTTGACCCCCGAACATCAATTACGAGTACTCGTTTTAGCGCCGACTCGGGAACTGGCCGTCCAAATCAACGATTGCTTTGAGGCATATTCTCAACATACTTCCGTAAGACAAACCGTCATTCATGGAGGAGTGGGAGCTAATCCGCAGATTCAGCGTCTTCGTAAAGGCATGGATGTCGTGGTTGCCACTCCAGGTCGATTATTGGATTTACTTGAGCAAGGACACTTGTCGTTACAGACCGTTGAATTGCTCGTTGTCGACGAAGCGGACATGATGCTGGACATGGGTTTCATCGACGATGTCACTAAAATCATCAATCTCGCATCTAATCGAAACCAAACCCTGCTTTTCTCTGCTACCCTTCCCCCCGAAGTCCAATCAATCGCAGATAATTGGCTCGACAATCCCAAAACGATCACCGTCGTTCCGGATGCGATCCCCATCCACCTGATTAACCAAAGTGTTTTCTTTGTCGAAAACATCAACAAAGACCTGCTATTAATTCAGTATCTGTTTGCTACTCCACGGGCCCGCACACTCGTTTTCGTCCGCACAAAAAAGGATGCCGAACGCGTGGCTGGCAACATCAACCGCGTGAAACTCGAAGCACTCCCACTGCATGGAAATAAGAGTCAGGGGCGGCGGCGGAAGGCGATCGCAGCATTTCGCTCGGAACAGGCTCCCATTCTCGTCGCAACGGACGTCGCAGCTCGAGGTCTGGACTTTGACAACATCTCGCATGTCATCAATTATGCTTTACCGGAATACCCCGAATATTACATTCATCGCGTGGGACGGACAGGGCGAGCGGGAGCCAAGGGAGAAGCCATCTCACTCTGTGCTTCGCATGAACGATACTACCTTAAGCAAATAGAAACACTGGCAGATATTTCCATTGCCGTACGCGAATGGAATTTCGACGACTTTGGTAGCTTCCCTCAACTCGAACGAGCAAGTCAGCGACGTCGAAAACGTAAACCTGACGATCAGGAAGCTATGGAAACGGATGCTGAACAAGCAACGTCAGATCCCAGTTGGGTACGAGGCAAAAGAAAGAAGAAAAAGAAAAAGAAAAAACGGCAATCCCGAGTCATCACGATGGATGATATTAAGTCGCCTTCTCAGCAATCCGGGGCAACCGGGAAATACGCTCCGAAAAAACGCTCTCTGGATTAATCTGCCACTTCAACAAACAAGCTGATTTGACAGGCGGCGTTGAGTGGAAGTTCCGAGACACCAATGGCAGTGCGAGTATGTCTTCCAGCATCCCCAAAGATTTCCACGACGAAGTCACTGGCCCCATTCATGACGACCGACTGTTGCTGAAACCCCGCCGCACTTTGTACAAAACCTTCCAGACGTAAGACTTGTGTTACGCGATCCAGGCTGCCAAGCAACGATTTGATCTGAGCAAGACCATTGATAATGGTACGTCGAGCAGCCTCAGCCCCTTGCTCTACAGTAATCTCACAACCGACCTTTCCAGGGTTTAAGATCTCGCCCGACAAAAAAGGTAATTGACCGGCCGTCATGACCAGTTGTCCCGTTTGAATGCAGGGAACATAGTTTGCCACGGCGGAAGGGGCGACGGGTAGTTCAATTCCGAGTTCAACAAGTTTTTCTTCTGGAGTCATTTCACATATGCCTTGGTCTTTTTGTAATCCCGTATTCCTCTTTCGGTAGGTTAGTTCCCAGTTCGGGGGGCTGAATTAGCAGGAAGATTAAACCAACCACTAGTCCCGACGTTAATAACACCTTCACAGGCAATCGACGGAGGAACATTTACTTTGAGGTAGAGAATACCATTTTTATCCGGAATCAACGAATCTTCCTTTCCGATCAAAAAGGGCTTACCCTGTTTTTCATTGACATAATAGAATCCGATCAAGGCACCTAACGGGAATTCCGGATTCATTCCGTTCTTTTTCACATCGCCGCTAACAAAACCCGCTGCGGACGGCTCTTCACGCAATGTCATCGAATAGATTCCGGCGGTCAACAACTGGAATTTACGTTTGGCATAAACCTGACCTATAGGCATCCAACCTTTTGAAGTATCGAGCATATGGACCTGCCGGTTAGCTGCAATTAATTGTCGATCTAAAAAGTCGATTTTTTCCTGAACACCCTGAATCCGATTATCCATGCGTTGAATCTGTTCGTACATATTCTTCGCTTTTTGCAAATCGCCATTCTTTTCATATTCAATGGCAATTTCAGTGGCATCTTTAATGAAGACCTGAATGGCTTTGCGAGTCCGCAAATCCAACGCATTGGA
>DEAW01000252.1 GCA_002348315.1 Planctomycetaceae bacterium UBA2972
CTATCTCGATATTGACCTCGCATCCTCTCCCTCCTCCGCTGCCTGCATTTTGGTTGTAGCTGGAAAAGATTACGTCGACTCGTATCCGGCGCCACACAGGATCTGCGTCGGAGTACAGCTTCGGATGTTGCGTCAGGCCTACTCGCACTACTTAATAAACCAATCGTATAATTTTTGCCAAACAACAATCGCCAAGGTCACCAAAAGCATAAAGTAGATAATCCAACGCCCATACCGTTTCAATTTTGGGTCATCTGGTTCAACTCCACCATCAGTGATGGAATAAGACCCTCCACCTACTCCTCCATCCATCACCTGCACCTAACAACTAAATAAGTGTCATACACAACCAAGTCCTCACCGGCTTACCAGACACATTATAACTGAGCGGATACGCACACTCGTCTGTCAAAAGGTAAGATTCAAAACAAGAATGAAACAGGCCCTGATACTCAGCAGTTATTTTTTTGGGGCTGGCTTCCGGTTCCGTATGCATCAGCAGGCCGCCACGGTATGAGCACGTGTTTTTCTTTAAAAAATGTAAGTTCCCAACGTTGTCGTGGTAGGCTGGTGTGATGTCGCTAGAAACTATTCCGTGGTTCACAAGTTAAGTGAAAAGAGATTCGTTGAGCGTACTAATCCATTCGGCTGTTAGCGTAGCAATAGCAAGGTCTTGAACCTGATCTAAACATTGCCTCTTTTCACTACCGTTGTTAAAATCGCTATCGTTATTAATAGATCCCCGCTTGAAATCACCAGCCTATCGCGGATCCATGCAGAACCAACACAACTCCAACAGTCGGCACGAAACCCAACGGCGACAGTTCATCAAACGACTCGGGCTCTGCTCCACGCCACCGTTCTTCCCGTTCATAAACCAACTCGCCGCACAGCCCTCCAAGCCCCCGAAGAGGCTGGTCTGCATCGGGACGGAGTACGGGGTGTACACGCCTGCATTTTTTCCCGCTACCACCGGGACGAGCTACAAGCTTCCGGAACTACTGCGACCGCTCCAAACCGTCCGTGAATTATTTACCGTAATCGAAGGCCTTGACCATCAACTCGGCGGTGGCACAAAGGAGTACAGGGGTTCCTCACCGGGGAACGGTTCAGCTTCTCAAAATCGTCCATGTACTCCATGGATCAGTACGCTGCTGACCGAATCGGAAACGATACCCGCTTCCCATCGCTCACCTTGGATCTACATGGAAGCAACTACTGGTCATGGAATCGCTATGGTGTCAAAATGCGGGGAATCGGCGATCACAGCAAATCCCGGCCCGTGCTAGTCGGTTAGATATACTTGGTGTTCTAGCTATTCTCTCTGGTGATGAGTAGGCCTGACGCAGCAGCTAAAGCTGGAACATCTTCTGCCTTCAGGCACACACATTAGGTAGAATGCGTTGTGTACTTTATTTCAAAACAGAATCAGCTCTGGTTAAGCTAACATGGTCCACAGATGCCCCCACTGCAGGACACAATTGAATACGCACGGCTTTTCGGCAGGGCAGATCATTAGCTGCGGGGTATGCAATAACCAGTTTCAGCTTCCATCAGCAAATGTTGTTCAACCGTCCGCTCGCCCGGTTGCTAGTGTAATGCCGAACACAGATCGTTCTTCCGTGCGAAGGTCAGGACGAAGGAATGCAAGTGGAGCTGATCAGAATACCAATCTAGCTTTGGCCGTAGCTGGTGTAATCGCATTGATTATTGGTGTATTTGCACCATTTATGTCGATCGGCCAATTAAACATAAGCCTATTCGGTTCTTTGCAGAGATCCGAAGGATTGTCGCGAGGGTTAGTTTGCGCTTTGCTGGTATTTGTGGGAATAGCATGTTCTATTACATACTTCTCTACTAAGAAGAAAGTTTACTTACTGATTGGGGCAATAGTCTCAACGATCGCTCCGCTCATTTTGTTGGAATTTTACATTTATTTGACCAATCCGAATTCTGATGTTCCGGAGCAAATTACTTTTGCACAAGCATTTAGTATGATAGTAAAACCTTCATTAGAGTTTGGATTCTTCTTATTGGTTTTGGGGGCGGCACTATTGTATTTGGGAGCTTTCTTAAAATCACGATAGTTATAGTTAGGTCATAGCTGATTGCTAAGCAAAAGCTGACGCGCCAGACATACCTCCGATCTAAGCGGGATCCCAGGATGGAATATCCGTGCGTTTGTGAACACGACCCAGTAATCCAGTCAGGCCGCCTTTAGAAAACTGGGTACAGTTAAAACCAATAAACGAGTTGTTAGTTTTTCAGCGGTACATCCTATTACACGTCCGAGTTTGGTTGGCGAATCCTTATATTGGTTGGATAAGCATCTTGTGCCCGTGAAAGAATAGCTTGCCTAAGGTTAACGGGCGAGTAGGAGTCCTTAGAATTTGCCAAACGCGCGGGCCGACTGGATATCTTTCTCTCTTTCGGCACCCGCAAGTAGTGCTTTTTGGGCGATCTTCTTGGAATGTCCTATGCATCCGATGGAATAATGTTCGGGGAATTATTTAACGAACTGAACCATGCTGAGCATGAGGTTCGATTTTTTCACCGATCGGTTAATCGTTGCTGCTCCTAGTTCGACGAATTAGGATGAAACGATTAGATAAAGGAAATACCATGAACTCTTTCTGCCGCCTGACTTTGGTTTCTGTCACATTGTTGCCCTGTTTGCTGTTAAACGCAGAGGACCATTGGAATCAATTTCGAGGTCCATCCGGTAACGGCATTTCTTTGGCTACAAACGTTCCAATTCATTTTGACGAATCAAAAAATGTTCGTTGGAAGACATTCATCGATGATTCCGGATGGTCTTCTCCGGTGATTTGGGAGAATGAAATCTGGATCACGAGTGGCAGCGATGAAAAGAAGGAGTTAAGAGCAATTTGCATCGATCTGAAAACCGGGGATATTAAACACAACATCAAGGTGTTTCATATGCTCCCACGTAAGATTGATCCAGCCTATGTATATGATTCTCCTCATTTAAACAGTCCAGCCACTCCCACACCGGTCGTCGAAAAAGATCATGTGTTTGTAAGTTTTGGTTCACAGGGCATTGCCTGTTTAAGTCGACATACTGGGAAAACGCTTTGGTACCGGCGGGATTTGCGTATTTATCAGCCTGTACGTCAGGGGTCATCACCTATCGTCGACGACAAAAGGCTTTACGTTGCTTTCGACGGAACCGACCAGCAGTTCTTCATCGCTTTAGATAAAAAGACCGGCAAAACGCATTGGAGGATGGATCGTAATACCAATACGAACTGGAAAGAAACCCTCCGAGAACGCGGCTTATCTGATAATAAGGGTGGAAAGCCAAATGATAATAAAAAATCGTTTGCCACTGCCTCGCTTATCAAAGTTGATGGAAAGCGGCAACTCATTGCCCCAGGAGCAGAGGCCGTGATCTCCTACGACCCCGTCACAGGCAAGGAGTTATGGCGAACGATGCATCCTGGAGGGTTCAACATTGCTTCACGGCCAATCTATGCGAATGGACTTGTCTACGTGTTTACCAGTGGTTTAAATAACATTCTTATAGCCATTCGTCCCGACGGGATTGGTGATGTTACGGACACGCACGTCGTCTGGTCGACAAAAAGAAGCACGCCAGTAATACCTTCGCCCGTCATTGTAGCTGACAGGCTTTTTATGGTGACTGATCGAGGGGGTATCGTTCGTTGTCTGGATGCGAAATCGGGTGAGGAGATTTGGCGAGGACGCTTGGGTGGTGACCATTGGGCTTCGCCCGTATACACCGATGGAAAGATTTACTTCAGTAGTAAATACGGTGAAGTCGCGGTCGTCGAAGCCTCCACACAGGAATTTAAGTTGGTTTCACGAAATCAATTGAATGCATCGTTCATTGCATCGCCCGC
>DEAW01000020.1 GCA_002348315.1 Planctomycetaceae bacterium UBA2972
CAGCGAAACCTCCCCATTGATTTGACGAAAATCCTCGCCGGAATGACATTGCTTGTCACCTGGCTTGGTGGCTCTGCCTGCGCCCAAGAATCTGAGCTGACTAAAAGTGCGTTTAAGATTTTGACTGCCAAATGTGGCAAATGTCATAGCAGTGAAAACCGCAAAGCAGATCTCGATTTATCGTCCGTAGATGCCATCCTCAAGGGTGGAGAATCCGGAGATATTGTCGCGGCTAATTATCAGGATAGCCTGCTGTGGGAAATGCTCGCTAATGAACTGATGCCTCCGGAAGATGAACCGCAACTGACTCCGGAAGAATTAGAGACTTTGGAGCAGTGGCTCAAGGAGTCAAAGCTTGCACCGCGGGCCAAAACCGTGACGTCCCAATGGGATGTGATGCCAGTCTTACAGCTACGGTGTGTTGTTTGCCATGGCAAACAGGTCACTGAAGCTGGTTTGGATTTGCGTACTCGTGAATCAATTCTGAAAGGCGGAAAATCCGGCCCGGCGATTGTTCCGGGCGATCCGGCGAAGAGCTTATTGTTGCAGCGAATTCATACAGGTGAGATGCCACCCAAGCGACGGATCGTCGAAGTCAGTATTAAGGTGATCACACCCATTGAAATAAAGAAGCTGGAATCATGGATCGCAGAAGGTGCTCCGGATGATCCTGCGGTCATTGATGCTCCCGGCACTGATCCCGACCCGTTAGTTTCGGGAGAAGATCGGGAGTTTTGGGCATTTCAGACCCCCGTTAAGTCGAAGCTGCCTGAAACCAGTCTGACAGGATGGGCTCAGAATGGTCTGGATACTTATATCTTAAACGCCATGGAACAGGCGACCTTATCGCCAGCGTTGCCGGCAGCCAAAGAAGTACTCATACGACGAGTTTATTTTGATTTACTGGGGATCCCGCCAACACCCGCTCAGATTGCCCGATTTCTGGAAGATGACTCCCCGGTAGCCTATCAACAGCTCGTTGAACAAGTGCTGGCGTCACCCTATTACGGTGAACGATGGGGCGGATTGTGGTTGGATTTGGCAGGCTATTCAGATAGCGAAGGCATTCAGGAAAGCGATCCTATCCGGCCATCGAATTATCTCTATCGCGACTACGTGATTCGCAGCTTCAATTCGGATAAGCCCTACTCGCAGTTTCTGAAAGAACAGCTCGCCGGGGACGACTTAGCCGACTATACCAATCCGGAGCACATCACGCCGGAAATAGAGGACAATCTGATTGCGACGGGTTTCTTACGTCAGAGTTCAGACGGTACGTTCACCAATATCACCGGATTTGTGCCGGACCGACATCGTTTTATAGGGGCTACTGTAGAGGTCTATAGTTCGGCAGTGCTGGGCCTGACCATGAAATGTGCCAAATGTCATAGCCATAAATTCGATCCACTTCCGCAACGGGATTACTACCGATTGCTAGCGGTCTTCAAGGGCGCCCTGGACGAAAATGCCTGGATGAGCCCCTTAAAGGACCGGGGCGCAAGTGCCGTTAAGCCGATGCGCTTACTCAACGTTACTCAGACTGAAAAGCGTGACGAGATAGAAACTCATAACGAGCGTATTGAAGCGGAGCTACTTGAAATTCGCCGAGAATTATCGACGCTTGAAGTCACTGCGATTAATAAGCTTCAGGACGCGGCCATTGAGGCATTGCCGGAACAGATTCGCACCGACGTCAGAATGGCATTGAACGAGGCCGCTGAAAAACGCACCAAGGTTCAAAAGTATCTGGTTGAAAAATTCGAAAAACAAATTCGCTTCAACATAGAAAGAGCTCGGGAAGTGGACGCTGAATTTAAGGCTCAGCGTGAGCAGGTTGTGGCCAGAATGAAAGCCAAGAACAGTGAGAAACAGGCGATCGTTCCCATTCGCGCATTGTGGGACCGTGGCGAGCCTTCGCCGACCTATATATTGACGCGGGGTGATTATTTAAATCCCGCTCGTATGGTTGGGCCCGGTGTTCCCTCTGTCCTGACCGACGGAAAAACAGAATTCAAAACACGTACTCCATTCGATGGTTCACCTAGTACAGGTCGACGGCTTGCATTGGCTGAATGGACAGTGGATAAATCGCATCCACTAACGGCAAGAGTGATGGTGAATCGACTTTGGAAACATCATTTCCAGCACGGGATTGTAAAGACGCTTGATAATTTTGGAGTGGCCGGAGCGAAACCGACGCATCAGGAATTATTAGATTGGCTGGCCGTGGAGTTTATGGAAAGTGGATGGAGTATTAAGCACGTACATCGCTTAATCATGACCAGTGCGACCTATCAGCAATCGTCTACGGTCACAGAAGAGAGCTTACAAAAAGATCCGGAGAATCAATGGCTAAGTCGGATGCCTATGCGTCGCATGGATGCCGAGATGTTGAGGGATTCACTAATCTCTTTGGCTGGTGTCCGCTGGGATAAGCAGTTCGGACCGGGTGATCCCGTTGCATCGAGACCGGATGGCCTGGTGACATCCTCGCCTGTCCAGGATTCCGTTTGGCGACGTAGTATTTATGTACTCCATCGTCGGTCCCAAATGCCAACGTTACTGACTTCGTTTGATCGACCGCGGATGAGTCCAAATTGTGTGGAACGAACGGAGTCGACAGTCGCTCCGCAAGCGTTGCATTTAATGAACAATCAGCAGGTGAATTCGTGGGCCAGCCAATTTGCTCAACGGATCATCGAAGAGGTTGGAGTGGATCGCAAGCAGCAAGTGCAAGCGGCCTACCTACGAGCTCTTAGCCGACAGCCGGATGCGCAGGAACTGGCCTTAACCATGGAAGCCATGGACAAGATTACAGAGATAATCCAGGAAGGGAAATCGCCAGAGGAGGTTAATCTGCACGTGTTAAGTAACGTATGTCATGCTTTGATTAACTCAGCCGCGTTTATCTATATCGACTAGTGGACTATGAAATCATTATCGCATAACAATTCGAACGCTTTAGATCGTCGCCGTTGGTTGACCAGCACCGCTGCTGGAATTCAGGCAGCGGTTCTGACAGATTTGTTTTCCAGAGAGGTGTACGGGATCGATGCTCCCGCCCCTCGAAAGTCGTTTGACCTTAAACCTCAGCCAACGCATCACGACCCCAAGGCGAAAAGCGTTATCCATTTGTTCATGAATGGTGGACCGAGCCAAATGGATCTTTTCGATCCGAAGCCAGAATTGGACAAGCGGCATGGTGAGGCTTACTTTAGCGAGCTTGCTTCGGAAGTAGAGAATCCGACCGCTGCCGGCGCACTGATGAAATGCCCCTACAAGTTTGCCCAACATGGCGAAGCAGGGCAGTGGGTTTCAGATGCTTTGCCGCACACGGCGAAAATTGTCGACGAATTGGCAATCATCAAGTCGATGTATACGACCAATCTGACACATGAACCGGCGTTATTTAAGATTCATGGAGGACAGGAATTACCAGGAATGCCATCGGTGGGGTCCTGGGTTTCGTATGGTCTGGGAACGGAAAATCAAAACCTACCAGCCTATGTTGTACTGGATGATCCGTTGGGACTGCCGGTTAATCAGGCACAGAGCTGGCAGTCGGGCTTTCTCCCACCGGTATATCAGGGTACACGGTTTCGCAGTACCGGCGAACCCGTTCTGAATTTAAGTCGTGAATTTGAACAGGCTGATGAAGTAACCAGCCTGGAGCGGGAGTTAATTGCCGGGCTGGATAAGATTCACAAGAGTAAACGGCCCGGGCAACTACGACTTGATGCCAGAATGGCCAGCTATGAACTCGCCGCACGAATGCAATTAGAAGCAACCGATGCTTTGGATGTGTCGCAGGAGTCGCAGGCGACGCTCGACATGTATGGCATCGGTAAAGAACCAACCGATAATTATGGTCGCCGATGCCTCTACGCTCGACGGTTAGTTGAACGGGGAGTACGGTTTGTTCAGCTCTATATCAATTTCCAGATCTGGGATAATCACACTGGTTTAACAGCCGGATGTAAAAGTGCTTGTGATCGAACGGATTTACCGATTGCCGGATTGATTCGAGACTTGAAGCAGCGAGGGTTACTGGATTCGACGCTGGTGGTTTGGGGCGGAGAGTTTGGTCGGCTCCCAATCGCTCAGTTACCGCCAAATAAAGACACAGCCAATGCCGGTCGGGATCACAATAAAAATGCAATGATTACCTGGATGGCTGGTGGCGGAGTCAAGCCCGGAGTCACCATTGGTGCCACCGATGAACTTGGCTTTGCCGCGGTCGAAGATCGTATTTCGGTGGCAGACTGGCATGCGACGATTCTGCATCAGCTTGGATTAAATTACGAGCATCTCTACTTTGAACGCAATGGGCTCAAAGATCGCCTTACTGGAGTCGAAGAAGCTCATATCATCAAACCGATCCTTAAGTGAACAGATTGACAGCTTAACAGTTAGACAATTGGGTCTGGCTTTAGTGCTTCGGCCGACTTCGCAAGCTAACCTCAAATTTTGGGGGTCCTCCTTCGCATGCTTCGGTGGATAAACTCCCTTTATCTACGATGCAGTTAGCCAGCTAAACACATATTCACAAAACAATTACCGAATGGATTAGTTTTCGAGCGTGACTTTGATGGGGTGAGCGAAATCGTTGTAAAATCGGTTGATTTCATCCGGCTTGGCTTTGTCCTGATGGATAACCAGACGATAGCGAGAGATCAGCGGTTTATTCGGTTCAATCCTGAATTCACCTAAGACCATTGGTGAAAAGCAAAAGTAAGGCATGGAAGGGTGCAGCCTGACTGGCTGTGGTGCTCGAAAATTCTCCGGATGACAAATAATAGCAATCCCAGAGTGGGTGGCACTTATCGGATTTTCCGACGGCACTGGACCATGGATATCCACCCAATTGGGGCGAGTGTGATTGCCATTGGATCTGCTCTTTTCTTCACTGGTTAGAAAGTCTCCTCCGTCATTCCAACCACGACGGCCGCGAATGGCGAATCCGCCATAGTGATTTTCCTGCACGATCAGGGGATGGTCCGTGGCACACTGCTGACGAGAAGTGAAATCGACGAGGAAGACATCTTCCGATTTATACACTTGAACTTTCCAGGCTTCTTTCAAGGCGGTAGCCTGCTTGTCCGTTTTGGGAAACGCAACATGATTCAACCTGGTAATGAAACCGCCGAACACAGGGCCGGTCACCGTACCGGTAACTTCACTGTGGAAGACATCGCCCAATTTTGCACTCTGTTCCCAAAAATTCACAAACTCGTTCCGGAACAACGTCTTCTTGTAAGGAAACATAATGCCATGCTGATGATAATGATCGGGCGGGAAATCGTCGGTTAGCACATTGCCAGCGGTGTCGTATACCGGATGAATAAATCCGGAGCGTTCATAGAAGGGCTGATTGGGATCCGGGCTGGGGCGAATATCCACGTTGTATTCGAGTACCGGTTTTTCTCCGATCCTGACTTTAATGGCCCCTTCGGCTTCTTCGGTTGTTACAAGCTGAATGCGTTTCGGAATGCCATCCACCAGAACAATTCGATAGGATCGGCTTTGCCCGGAATACAGAGGCTGCTCTAACATCCAGGTAATCATCGGTTTGTCCGAGGACTTATCGATCTGAGCGGGCACTCGTTCATTCGTATCATTTGCAATCAGAATAAACGGATGGTTTTGCGGGATGCCCTCCGGAATCGGGCACCGCACGGGCACACCAACACGATCATACTGCCCCGCTTCGATTTTGATCGTAATGGCCTGTAGTAATTGGCAACTTATCAGTAGCAGCCCAAACAGAACTGTGTTTAATAAACGTGTCATAAGCTCTGGATCACTCGTTAATTTGACTCATTAGTGGCTTTCGTGCACCGGTTATTTCAGCTTACAATAAAGACTCAATGGAACAAAAAATCAAAAGGAGAATTTCAATATGTTTAAGCGAATGTTCATTGGTGCGTTTGCGATCTTGGCAATGACCACTGCCATCGTTGCAACTGCAGCAGATAAACCAGCAGCATTAAACTTCAAAGCCAAGAATATCGATGGCAAAGAAGTTGATCTGTCAAAATATAAAGGTCGAGTCATCCTCGTTGTTAACCTGGCAAGCCGCTGTGGTCTTACGCCTCAATATCAGGAACTACAGGGTTTACACAAAAAGTACAACGGTAAAGGACTTTCAGTTGTTGGATTCCCTTGCAATCAGTTTGGTAAGCAAGAACCAGGTTCGGAAGCTGAGATTAAAGAATTCTGTACATCAACCTATGCAGTTGAGTTCGATCTCTTTTCCAAAGTCGATGTCAACGGCGATTCGGCTCACCCATTTTACAAACACATCACCAGTCTGGAAACAAAGCCTAAGGGAGCTGGTAAAGTGTCCTGGAACTTTGAAAAATTCCTGATCGACCGGAAAGGTAACGTGATTGCTCGTTTTGAGCCAAGAACGAAGCCGGATGCTCCGGAAGTAATCAAATTGATTGAAGCTAATCTTGCCAAGTAAGTTAGCGTAGACAATCTAATGAAGAGCCGTTTGTCACACTTGGTGTGGCAGGCGGCTTTTATTTATGAATGAACAAAACTGACAACCAGCTAGATTAGGCTCAGGCATTTGAATCCCGAGATCCAGGCCATCATCAAGTTACTCGCGTCACCACCTGCTCAACAGGTTTGGCCTGTTGCCATTGAAACATGGTTCTTAGGCTGTGAAGCGACGGAGTTAACAGTGTTGGCTGACGAGCTTCTATTACAAGAGCCGCCCATGCCCACTGACGAGGAAGAGTCGAGTTGGGGCCGGTTGTTCGAAACGATGATGCAACGCCAGCGTGCAGATGTTGCTTCCGATCAATCACCGCTTCACCCGACGGCTGAAAAGCTGAGCGACTTGTATGAGTTCCTCGGCCCCGCCAGTCAGGTTCGTCACGTGTTGCTCATGATGCTGGCTCACCGGGCAGACGAACAAAGCATTCGTCTGATGGTTGCTCAGCTCATCGAGAGCCCTCCGATTGAAGTGAGTGGTTTTGCTGTCGCGTTAAGTCCTTTTCTACAGCGTGACACGAATTGGGAGTTGCTGTTTCCCGCCCTTTTCCAGGCACTTTCACATCCTGTTGCAGCTTCTGCCGTTTTGGACCTATCGAACTACCTGACACGGCAGGGCAAGCTGGACGTCCACCCGGCCTCGCCATTGGTGGATCAGCTCGAGCAACTTCTCAAAGGAGTCGTCAATCAGCTAGCCAGCATTGAAGATGGTTCCATTATGAAGACGGCGATCGATCTGACAGCAGAAGATATCGCCGCTCAGGTGAACGAAGGGATCGCGTTGGCAACAGCCTTATGCGATGCGATCGCTTTGATAGGTAATTCCGAGAAGACATCCGCCTTGTTTCAGGCAATGGACCTGGCCCACCGTCGCATTCAGGCCGAAGCCGCTGCTGCCTTAGTACGACTCGACGTTGAAGCCGGTAAACAGCGTTTGGGTGGATTAGCTGAAGAGGCAAGTATTCGTCTGCGAGTGCTCGCATATGCCGAAGAGCTTAACATTCTCAACGAAATAGACACTCAGTACCAATCATCTCAGGCTCGGGCCGAGGGGGCATTAGCTTTACATTTATCCGAGCCTCACATCATGGGATTACCACCAACCTCGATTAAGCTGTTGGATCAGTCGCAACGACTATGGCCGGGATTTGAAGACCCGCAGGATTGTTTCCTGTTCCAATTTGAATATGCACTTGGAGGTGATCCTTATCGGAACATCGGCATTGGTGCGCCAGAGGTATTGAGCTCCGGTACGGATTTGACGGGGCTTTCAACAGACGACTTATACGCTTACTTCGCCGGCCAAATTGTCTCGCATCCGGATATTTTTGAAATGCCTGCCAATGACCTGGACTCCCAGGCAGAAGTCAAAGCGAGTCGGTTTCAGCAGCAGTTACGAGCGGAGGGATATGAAGATGTGTCGCCGGTATCCTTTGGTTTTTTCTTTGAACATCAGTCGTTGTCAGCCAACGCTCGTAAAGGAGAGTCGTTTGGTGTTTTAACGATCGACGATGCCGGAGTGTCCTGGTTCCCGCATCAGTCATTGGAACGACCTTTGACTGCGGACGATGCCTATAACATTTACAAAGGCAGAAAACTGTTTGCGTCGTTTCAGGAGCATGCAGGTTAGCAAGATGAGTGAAGCAGAGAGCCCGACCGAAGATAATTCAAACGAGGAAGTGGCGTTAGCACAGGAGCCATCCGATGTGACGCCCTCTCGGTTACGTACCTATCTTCCTATTCTATTGGTGCTGTTGGGATTACTGTTGTTCCAAAACCTGAGACCAACGGAATACGACGAATTTGTAGGTCAGCAATTCGATTTCTCTGGCATTAGTTATCAGGGTGAGCGTGTTACGTCTGCCTCCCTCAAGGGCTCAGTAGTGGTTATCAATTTTTGGGCGACGTACTGTCCTTATTGTCTGGAAGACATAGAACATCTCAAAGAGCTCAACGAAGAGCTGCGGCATGACGACTTTCAGATAGTGGGCGTTAGCTCTGATCAGCATTCAGCATTGGAGGAGTTTTTCGAGCAGAGGCCGCGGTTGCCATGGCCCACGTGGTATGGTGCCGACGCTTTTCAGTTGGGCACGGACTATAAAGTGCACGACATACCCCGGGTGATGTTACTTGATCAAAGCGGTAAAATCGTCGCCGTTGCCCGTGGAATTGACGATATAAAAGCTCAGGTATACCACCTCGTACACAATGGTTGACATTCTCACTAAACGCATTTGTCGCTAGGCTATAGGTAATAGCAGACATTAAACATATTTGAGAACTGAATGAACAAACCTGAAAAGAACACGGAATCCAAAAAAAGTGCGACGCAATCTGAATCCACATTTGCAGATCTGGATCTTACCGATGAAATTATGCAGGCTCTGGAGCGAGCTGGTTATGAGATCCCATCGCCGGTCCAGGCGGGTGTGATTCCGCCGGCATTGGATGGTCTGGATGTTATGGGACAGGCTCAGACCGGAACAGGAAAGACCGCTGCATTTACAATCCCGATTCTCGAACAGCTAGCTCCACGAGAGGAAATCTCCACCGTCCAGGCACTTGTCCTGGTACCCACACGGGAATTAGCAGTTCAGGTTCGGAATGAATTTGAAAAGCTCGCTTACTTCATGGATTTCAAAACGGTCGCCATTTATGGTGGTCATTCCATTAAAAAGCAAATTGAAGAACTCAAGCGAGGCGTACAGGTCGTGGTTGGCACGCCCGGAAGAGTACTCGATCATATCCGGCGTAAGACGCTCGATTTGCGAGAAACCTGGTGCGTTACGTTGGATGAAGCAGATCGGATGTTGGACATTGGTTTTCGTCCTGATATTGAACGGATCCTCAGTAGTGTCTCGCGCAAAGACCGTCAAACGTTATTGCTGAGTGCCACTGTTCCTCCTTCGATCGAACGTTTGGCCAAACGATACATGAGTGACCCGACCGTATTGGATTTTTCCAAGGATGCGGTTTCCGGCGACAGCATCGAACAGTTTTATTTTTCAGTCGACAAAGTGAAGAAGTTTGAACTGCTTGAGCGATTGCTGCGTCGCGAAGATCCGGCTCAGGCCATTATCTTTTGTCGAACCAAACGAGGGACAGATAAATTAGCCAAGCGGTTAAAAGAGTCGTTTTCCAACGTGGGGTGTATTCATGGAGATATGAATCAACCTGCGCGGGACCGAGTGATGAAGAAATTTCGGGAGGAGCGGCTTAAAATACTAGTGGCTACGGATGTGGTGGGACGAGGTATTGATGTTACAACGATTTCCCACATCATCAACTTTGATACACCCGAAGATTGCGATGACTATGTCCATCGCATTGGTCGTACCGGCCGGATGGGAAAAGAAGGAGTCGCTTACACGTTCGTGTCAGAAGACGATGGCGAATTATTGACGCGAATTGAAATTCGTATAAACCAGCTTCTCGAACAGGTTTATATGGAAGGCATGGAATTGAAACGTGAAGTCAAACAGGAAGTGAAACCTGAACGACTGGCCGCTGTCGCTGCGATGCGAGGGCGTGGGCCCAGGAAACATCGCCGGAGATTATAGAATGCAATCACGATTCCATTGGACTGACAGCCTGCTCAGGCTAACGGGATCGTTGGCTCTTCTGATTCTTCTTAGCGTTCCGGGATGCGATTCACGGGAAGCTGCCGTATCCGATCAAACTCCGACTTCGAACAATTCGAACCTGTCGGTAAATTCAGACGCGACACAAACCGGATCCAATGCAATCGCCGCTCCGGATAAGAATTCCGTAGT
>DEAW01000151.1 GCA_002348315.1 Planctomycetaceae bacterium UBA2972
TTCTTCCGCAGCAGCTTCATCAGCAGCTACCGCTTCTTCTTCGGCGGGAGCAGGCTCATCAAAGGATGGCAATGCTTCCGGCGGAGGAGCAGTTGGCTTGTTGTTCTGTAGTCGAGCGAATGCTTCTGCCTGAGCTTCCAGGTGGGTTCCTTCCGGACCGTACTTATCGATAAGCACTTTCACCTTTTCGGTTGGTTGAGCCCCAACGCTTAGCCAGTAAGCAATACGCTCATTGTTTAGTTTGACGCGAGCATCTTTTTCGGCAACCATGGGATCGTAATATCCAAGTCGCTCGATGTCTTTGCCATTTCTAGGGCTACGACCATCCATTGCGCTAATGCGGTAGAAAGGTCGATGCGTACGGCCCATTCGTTTCAGTCGAATTCGAACTGCCACGATTCCTCCTTTGAGTCTTCTTACTTAGGAAACGGCCCGAAGGTCGTTTCATGCCATTGAGTGTTTAAATAAGTTGTATTACGTTTCGAAAATAACTTGTCTACCGATTTGCGATCCGGTCGCCCCAAGGTACTCGCTTACTATCGTCGCCGGCGGCGCGCCTGTTTGAGTAACTTTTCGCGTTCTTTTCGATTATTTCTTTTGTCTTTGGAAGACAATCTTGTGCCCGTGGACTTTTTCGTCCGCTGCGCTCCGCCGAGTGGGTTGGTCATGGCACCATCATGCAAATCACGCACTGCTTTGAGGCGTTCCCGCATACCTTTGCCGGCGATGCCTTCCATCATCGGTTTCATCTGCTCGTACTGTTTAATGAGCTGAGTAACTTCGTTACCCTGCACGCCAGCACCCTGAGCAATACGATTGCGACGACTTCCGGATATCACCGTTGGGTCTCGTCGTTCTTCCAGCGTCATCGAATTAATGATGCCGACTGTTCGACGAATCCCTCCCTCGGTTTCATCGTCCTCGAGTAACTGATTCATCTGAGCCATCGGGCCCCCGAGCATGCCAAGCATTCGCTTGACCAGACCGGGCTGCGCCATACTGGCCAGCTGGTTCTTAAAGTCATCCAGAGTGAACTGCCCCTTCTGGAGCTTTTCCTCGAGTTCGGCCTGTTGTTGTTCATCAACAACCTGCCGGGCCACATCCACCAGACCGAGAATATCTCCCAATCCTAAAATGCGACCCGCCATGCCTTCCGGTCGGAAAGGCTCCAACGAATCAAGGTGCTCACCCGTCCCAATGAACTTAATCGGTACACCAGTTACGGATTTCACTGACAGCAATGCACCACCACGGGCATCCCCATCGAGCTTTGTCATGATCACTCCGTCAAGTTCCAACGCTTCATTAAAAGCCTTGGCACTATTCACAGCGTCCTGACCTGTCATGCCATCCACCACCAGGAAGACCTGATGAGGCTGCACTTTGCGGTCGATATTTACCAGCTGGGCCATCAACTCTTCGTCGATAGCCAACCGGCCGGCCGTATCAAGGATGACGACATTCGCGTCATTCTCTTTAGCCTTTTTCACTCCGTTTTGACAAACTTTTACCGGATCAGTCGAATCGTCTTCCGAGTAAACCGGAATCCCCAACTGTTCCCCAAGTACATGCAGCTGTTGTACAGCCGCCGCACGCTGGAGGTCAGCCGCGACTAACATGGGTTTGCCGCCGGACTCCCGGATGAGTCGAGCCAGCTTTCCGGTGGTCGTGGTTTTCCCCGACCCCTGCAGACCACAAAGCATGATGACATTCACGTCGTGATCTAAGGAAAGTGCTGAATCTTCTTTTCCAAGAATTTCGACCAGCTCGTCACGTACGATTCCAATGACTTGTTCACTGGGATCGAGTGACAACAGTACTTTTTCCCCTAACGCCTGCTCCGTGACATTGGCCATAAAAGCCTGTACCACGTCATAACTAACGTCTGCCTCGAGCAAAGACTGTTCAACCTGCTTCAGACCTTCACGCATGTTAGCCTCGGTCAAACGCCCTTTGCCACTAAGTGACTTGATGGCGCCCTGAAGGCCTTCGGAAAGTCTGTCAAACATGAATCAGTCCTAAAATACTCGTGGTGAACTCGCATTCACCATGTACACATTCGTTACCAACCAATGCGCACCGCGTACGTCCACAGCCACGACACGCTTTGCGGTAACACAGGCGAGTCCCTTGACTATGGGGGAAACTCGTATTCTACAACCGAAACTAAAACCTTGTAAATGAGCAGAATACGAAAAAAGCCGGCTTTCACCGGCTTTAATCATCGTATTTCGTACGTTTTCAGAGCGATCTTCTTAGGCAATTTAGATGCGAGTCGGTACAAGTTGATGCCTGAAAAACCACCACGGCATTAACAACACTTATACTTAATGTCATCACACCCTATTTAGCACACTCACTTTCACTACTCTATTCTGACTTCTTTATGGTTGGTACAGGTTCCAGCCCCGTAAAAGTCATTGTGCCGACCTTCTTGGTTGTTAAGTCTACTGTCCTAATCAAGTGGTTATTCGTGTCAGCAACATACAGAATATTACCAATCTTCGAGATTCCTGAAGGCTCGTCGAATTCACCGACTCCATCATCTGAGACCCCCGGATCCCCGGAACCTGCAATCGTGGTCGTTTCGCCGGTTTTCGCATACACGACCTTCACTTTGTTATTGTATGTATCCGCGATGTAGATTTTACCCGCATCATAATGTACGCCTAAGACATGTTGCAGTCGTACATTTTCTTTCTTGCCATCAACATCACCAAAAGTAAACAATCTCGCATTGGGAAGTTCACTCGTCCCAACGACAGTCATGACTGACTTGGTTTTATCGAATGGGACGCCTCGAATCGAACTTCCCTCACTATCGGCAACATAAATGTATTCGCCATCGGAGGTGAGTCCCGAAGGTTGGGCAAACGAACTGGCACCAACTGCGTAGGGTACTTTAGGAAGCAAAGGGCCATCGACAATATCTTCACGAGCGTTACCGGCAAACGGACCAATTTTCGATTCATCCAGAGGCATGCTCCAAATCTGATGAGGGCCGGCCATCGCTATATATAGAACGTCTTCGTGCACCCAAAGCGCCCACGGACTGTTGATCGGCGTCTTTAAAGGAGCACCAAACCAGGGCCCGGTTTGCTTCGTTTGTGTAACTCCCGGAAACGACTCAGCAAAACTGGCCTGTCGTCCCACTCCCGCAATCGTACTCACCGTCTTCGCTTGCAGATCCACTTTACGGATCATGTGATTCTCAACATCAGCGACATACAACGTGTTTCCATGTAAGGCCAATCCCTGCGGATGGTCAAACGATGCCTCAGCATAGCTACCATTCGCCTTGCCAACTTTACCCGAACCGATCACTTCCCGAACTGTTCCGTCCGCATCGGAAATAACAATACGATTGTGGCTACTGTCTGTGATGTACAACAAGTTATTGTCTGCATCAGCAAGGACTTTACCAGGGTACTTGAGTTGAGTCGGCTCTTCTTCATAGATTTCCAGTTCGAATTCAACAGGCGTCTTATCAAGCAACTCTGCTTTATCGTAGTAAGGAATGGAGTTCTTAAAGAATCCGTCGAGTGCCTCAAAATCAATTTCACCTCGGTTGATTGCTACGAAGTAACCTTCCGGATCAATCACCGTCAGAGTCGGCCAGCTATTAACGCCAAAGAAATTCCACAAGTAGTGATCATGATCGTTCACAACAGGATGTCGGATATCATGACGCAAAATTGCATCCCGAATATTCTCTGTATTCTTCTCTTCATCAAACTTGGCGGAATGCACGCCGATCACGACGATCTCATTGGGATACTTCTCTTCCAGTTTTTTCAACACCGGGAGAATATGATGACAATTAATACAGCAATAAGTCCAGAAATCCAGCACCACGAACTTGCCTCTAAGTTTCTTCAGAGTCAAAGGCTCAGTATTGAGCCATTCGACTTTACCGGACTTCTTGGCAAAAGGAGCATCTTCGATTGGAATCCGGCGGCTAAAAGGATTCTTTGTCTGGAGTGCCACCGTCTGCAATTCCACAGCCGACCCATCCACTTCAGCAGTACTCTGGATACCGGGCAGCAAATCTCTCAGTTGAGCTACCGACGACGGTTCTCGTTGAGTATCTACTGCAGTCGACGAATCGTCGCCACAACCTGTCAGAAAACCTGCTACCACACAACACAATAAAGCACAGAGACTTCTCGAGCGCATTTAATCTATCCTCAATTCCTGGGCGGACTGTTGTCTTTTGCTTGCCACTTCTTACTTCCTGAGTGACGCTGAGTAAAAATCCGCAATTTCCCTCAACGGAACGATTATATCCCATCGAGCGAACTTAAACCAACAACTATCGTGATCTCAAGATGCTCAAAGCAAAGCTATTGAGCTGTTTTTTTATCTCGGCCCCGAACTTGTTAAACTGGAGAACCCCGTCACACCGACGCACTGTCCTTGCACATTGCAAATCATCCTTCCGCTCCGAATAGAAAGTCTAACTACCACGTTTTTCAAACTTCGCAGAATGCCCACCGCTGCACTCGACAAACATGGTAAATTGATGAACAGTATCAGGTGGTATCAAGAATTTGATTCCATCCGATTCCCCCCATCCAATCTTCGTAGGTTATCGATCCTAATGAACCGCAAAGCTGCCCTTTCATATTCCGGATATCTGTCGGTCTGGATAATCCTGTTTACCACTGCGACGGCCGACGCTCAGGACTGGGCGAAGAAGATGTTTGCCACTCTCGAACATGACTTCGGAACAGTCGCCAAAGATTCCAAACAGGAATTCCGCTTTGAATTCACGAACCTCTACAAAGAGGATTTACATATTTCCGGCGTACGAGCAAGTTGTGGATGCACGATTCCAACCGCCGAACAGGATCTTGTCAAAACCTTCCAAAAGGGGACGATTCTGGCAACCTATAACACCAAAGCATTTGCCGGAGCACGTGGTGCTACGGTGACTGTCACTTTCGACAAACCCTATTTCGCAGAAGTACAACTTCAGGTTAACGGCTACATACGCACGGATCTCGCTTTCTCCCCCTCCAGTCTGGACTTTGGAGAATTCTCAATTTCAGACCAACCCAAGTTGCAGTTCGACGTAACCCATGCGGGAGCCAGTGACTGGCAGATCACCGATGTACGTAGTAAGAATGCATACTATGAAGTGGAGATCCTCGAACGCACTCAATTGGCAAATCAGGTTGGATATAAATTAGCGGTCCAGCTCAAAGACAATCTGCCTGTGGGCTACCTGCAGGACAACTTAATCATCGTGACCAATGACATACAAAATCAGGAAGTGAAATTACCAGTCACTGGAAAGGTCTCAGCACCGGTAACACTTAGTCCATCTTCACTGCTTCTGGGAATCATGAGTCCCGATGCTGAAATCACCAAACGACTGATCCTCCGCGCGGACGAACCATTCACGATTGAATCGTTAACCTGTGATCATCCGGGTGTCTCTTTTAAGCCGAGTGCCGAAGCAAAGAAGATTCACATTGTCCCCGTGACGTTTCACTCCGGACTTTCCCCTCAAAAAGTCCAGGCGACCATTACTGCTAAAGTAAACCTCAACGGTAAAATCACACTCACTTGCCCACTTAGTGCCACCATCGAATAGCAGTTTAATCGGTTGCGTTGCGAGCTGAGATTCCTCGTTCCAACTCCCGCATCACAGCCAACACTTTATGTTCCTGCCAGGGCAAACTTGAAACCTGAACACCCACTGGCAACCCTGCACTTCCCTTTTCGGTGCGGATCGCTTTGCTGACTGCCCCATCACGACTGACAGCACGCTCAGTTTCTTCTCCTTGCTGAACAACGGACCATGGCACCATACCACCGGGGCCACCCACAAGATTCTGCAACATCGAGTGGCTACCGGCAGGTAACAGATCAATACCATCGTCGTGGCACATCGCCGGCAAAGCAAAGGCCGGACTGAGCATCACATCGAGGCTCTGGGATTCAAATTGCCGGGTAAATTCGCGACGGTAACGATTCATAGCATCTATCAACAACCAATAATGCTTTGCAGACAATCCTTGTCCAGCTCCGACCATGAGCGCCTGATACCGTTGTCCAAGCAGCCTGAGTATCCAGGCAATCGGACTGCGCATGAGTGACGGAATCCGAGTAGCCATGACCAACTTACGAAATGCTTTGTGTAGTCGACTCTTTTTTAATACATAGCGAGCTTGGAATCCACCATCTGCCGACATGGCTCCGACATACAAACTGAACATGAGTTCCGCCCGCGGGATTTCAAATCGCCGTATGACAGCACCCTGTGATTCTAAAAACTCAGCTGCTTCCTTAATACTTCTGCGAATCGCTGGTGATGGCGAGAAAAACCCATCATCTTCAACGACACCAACAGTCAACCCCCGGACAGAATTAGCAATGGGCTGAATAGATACAGGCGCCTGTTCCGTGGAGTTGACTGTCGTCACGTCCCCAATTAAAACGTCCATCATACATTCCAGATCAGCAACGCAATGTCCCATCGGTCCGGGCTGAGCAAGCATCGCTTCCATTCCACGAAAATTCCCCCTGGATCCCCGCCGAGTCAGCAGACCATTGGTCGGCTTAAAAGAATAGATACCTGTAAAGTGAGCCGGTACTCTTAAACTTCCTCCAAGATCATTCCCCAAACCCAGACAGGAACCACCGGCTGCCAGAATCGCTGCTTCACCGCCTGAACTGCCTCCCGGTGTTCGTTCGATATTCCAGGGATTTACCGTACGTCCATAAACCGGATTAACGCATTCATGCCACAGCATCATCTGCGGTATATTCGTCTTTCCCAGAACAATGGCACCAGCATCCTTTAACCGTTGGACCAGAACCCCATCAGCGTCTGATGGATGATCTGCCAAGGCGTCGACACCCAGACAGCAATCAGTGCCTGCTACATAAAAGCATTCTTTGATGGTCACGGGCACGCCATGCAGTGGCCCGACGAATTTTCCCTGACGGGCCAATGCATCAAGTCGCCTGGCATCTTCCAGAGCCGATTCGAACAACGGTATCACAACTGCATTGAGTTGCTCGTCCACCTCTTTAATACGATCAATGCATGCTTGAGTGATTTCTAAGGATGTGCACTCCCGCCGACGGATACGCGTTGCAACCTCAACTGCACTAAGGGAAAGCGACG
>DEAW01000090.1 GCA_002348315.1 Planctomycetaceae bacterium UBA2972
GTGAATGCTATGTATTAATTCTGTGAGTAAAAGTCGGACAAAACGTTGTATGTTTAGACGATCGAATTACCTCGATTCGCGTCAATCCGACGATTTGATTAACAAACGAATGGTAATGCGTTGATGTGACTTAGACAAGTAGGATCAACCGTCGATCGGAGGTCAGGGATATACCTCTCACTTCTTCTTTACAGAGGCTAAAGAGGTAAAACCGTAAGCCGACTACTTTCAATCTTATACGTTTTTTCCATATTGGTGTTTTAATATAACGTGAATCTAAAGGAATCCCAGACGGAATCCGTCAAATTGGTGCTTCATGAAAATCCGACGTGCTGTACCGCTTGAAAAATATAAGTGGCAAATAGTTACGATAAAAGAAGCAGGCGTCAAAGTCTTTATAGACAGCGGGTCGGGACAGTTTCGCATAGTCCTGATGGACCGTCGGTGGAAAGGATTACTGCTAGCGGACTGGATTCCCTCGAAGTTTGATGACATCAAAAAGCATATCTGACCAATGGATTTCCAATCAGGAAATACGCCAATTGCCAACCAGGTCTTCACTCGATGAGTTCTCTATTCCATAGAATGATGGAGTGCGTTGTCAGCTGGAAACGGCAGAATCTAAGTCATCGATTCGGAGAGAATTCCTTGAATAAGATCATTTTGACCCTCTTTGTCACACTGTGTATTCTCAACGAAGGTGTTGCTGAGGACTCGATAGAAATCGGTTCACGACGAGAGCTGTTTGTGGATAAGGCACTTATTCACCGCACGACCGGCCAGCTAAGCCTTCGGTTACACCATCCGATTCCTCGTGAAACCGTTCTGGTTTACGATGCTCCCTGGGAAGGTAATTCCACCAATTATCACTGTATCTTCAAAGATGGTGATCGTTTTCGTATGTATTACCTTACGCGCAATGTCAGTTTTCAAAATAAACAACTCCGCGTTGAAGGGCTCCGTTTGTGTTTAGTGGAAAGTGAAGATGGTGTTCACTGGCGTCGCCCCAATCTTGGTACGCATGAATTTGACGGTTCCACAGACAACAATATCGTAATGGTTCAGGCAGACGTTGATCCGTTTAATGCCAGAATGGGGGCACCGGCCATCTTTAGAGACGAAAATCCGGATGTCAGCCCGGATGCCAGATATAAGACATTTATCTCTTCGAAAAGTCCGATCGGAATGATCCCGATGAAGTCACCGGATGGAATTCACTGGACTCCCATGAGCGATAAGCCGGTAATAACCAACGGCAGCTTTGATTCGATGAATCTTGGATATTGGGATGCAGTACGAGGCGAGTACCGAGCCTATTGGAGATACTTTTCTGCGGGAGAAACGACCGATGAAAAATGGGAGCCCGCTGGAATCCGAGCGATTAGAACGAGCGCATCAAAGGATTTTTTGAATTGGGAAACCGGCTTCGATCTTCAGTATCAGGACGGCCATGAAATCGAAATGTACGAAAACATCATCTATCCGTACCATCGCGCACCCCATCTAAAAATCGGGTTTCCAGTGCGTTATGTTGATCGTGCCGGGGCTCCGTCGACATCCGATCCAAGCGGCGCGGATCAAGCCGATGCTGCTCGTATTGCTAAGTGGCCCAGGTCCCTTAAAGCGTTGCCGGATTTTAAGAGCCGCAGCGAGCGAGCAACGTTAAGTGAGCGATTTGGAACAGCATTGACCGAAGGAATGCTGATTTGCAGCCGTGACGGTGTCCATTTCCATCGTTGGGAAGAAGGGTTTTTGCGACCAGGTATTGAACGTCCGGGTACGTGGAACTATGGTCATCAATTCATTGCCTGGCATGCAGTGGAAACGCCTTCCTCACTAAAAGGTGCTCCCAACGAACTCTCGCTCTATGCAACTGAGGGTGGCTGGCAGGGCGAAGGCAAGACACTGCGTCGATATACATTACGACTGGATGGATTTGTATCTGCCCATGCATCTGCTAAAGGTGGGATCTTATTAACCCGTCCTTTGGAATATCACGGTGACAGATTGTCACTGAATTTCTCCACTTCTGCAGCAGGATCAGTAAGAGTCGAATTACAGGATGAGCGAGGCAAACCCATTTCCGGATTTAGTCTTGCAGACTGTGATGAATTGTTTGGAGATACGGTCGAACGGACTGTTTCCTGGCAGGGAAAGACCGATGTGACGTCAGCGGCTGGAAAGACGGTTCGACTGAAATTTGAGTTGCGAGATGCGGATGTCTATGCATTTCAGTTCCAGGAAGAACCGAATTGAGTTAACTGCTTTTCGACCACAGCCTAACCAGAGACTAGAGCCACTCGATAATTTTGTCATCCATCCATCTCCGGCCACCACGTCCCAGGTAACCCATATGGCCACCGAATCGGGTTCGCATCAAGTCGATCGAATCAGATAATTCGGCGTCGTCAAAGATTTCGCTAGGGACGACCGGATCATCGTCGGCAATGAGAATTTTGGTGGGTGTGGTAATCCTGTGAAGCCTGTCTTTGCTGCTGCTCTGTTGATAGTAGTCCGGAGCATCCAAAAAACCGTTGAGTGGCGCAATGAATTGGTTGTCGAAATCAAACAGCGTTTTAGGAAACGGATTCATCGTTGACCAGCTACAGTCCGGATGGTGTTTATGCCGCTCTGCGATACCTTTTTTCAGCGAACGAATGAATTGATAATCATAGAATCCCCAATATCGATCTGTAATCTGCTGGCTCGAAGTTGCCAGATCGATGGGGGGGCAAATCGCAATCCCTTCCTCGATTTGTAATTCAGGATATTGAGAGAGTTCAGATAACAACTTCAACAGGATGTTACCGCTGAGCGAAAAGGCAACAATTTTAATGCTTTGCCGTCCGGTGTAGTTTTGGATCCATAAGGCTGTCTGCGCCAAATCGTCACTGGCACCGGCATGGGCTGTTCGTTTGGCGATGGATATCCCCTGGCCACAACCACGCATGTCCATACGAAATACTTTCTGCGAGCGATTCCGGATTCTGGTTGCGAGACGAGTCATATAAGCAGAGCCATGGGTTCCACCAAGACCATGGACAAGCAGGATCGGTGGATCAGGACTCCCTTCTGACGATGGAAGTGAATCATCATAGACATACAACTGTTCTCCGTCTGGCAGATCGACGGGATGTTGTTGCGTGTCAGCAAGCGGCTTCGTCCCTCCGAATAAGGCCGCTAAAATCGTCTGTCGATGACGGCAACTTAAGAATCTGCGCGGAGTGAATTCCAGATAGTGTCCGCTCATGATGAAGGTGTTCCCCAGCCGCCACCGCCTGGCGATTCAAGAGTGAGCTGGTCTCCGGGCATGACAGTCAACTGTTGACGGTTCTTTAAATATATTTCAGAGCCATCGTTTTTCAATAACCGATTGACTCCGGGTTGCCCCGGCTGACCTCCTTCCATGCCTGGAGGAGCATTTTTACCACGACGTTGTGTGAGTAGTGAAACGGTCACCGGTTTTAGAAACGTCATCGCTCGTATGATGCCATTTCCTCCGGGATGGACTCCGGCTCCTCCGGATCCTCTTCGAATGGAAAACGTGTCCAATCGTACTGGATAGCGTTGTTCCAGAATTTCAGGATCGGTAATCCGAGTATTTGTCATGTGAGTGTGAACTGCGTCAGCTCCGGCGGCATTTTCTGTGGCACCAGCTCCGCCGCAGATGGTTTCATAGTACCCAAACGAATCATCTCCGAATAACAGATTGTTCATCGTCCCCTGGCTGGCAGCGGCAAGATGGAAGGCGCCGATCAGAGTGTCCACGATCCGTTGGGAAGTTTCAACATTACCACCAACCACCGCAGGAGACTCAGCCGGAGTTCTCCCGGGTGCTGGATTTAACATACAGGCAGGCAGAATAATGGTGATGGGTTCAAGGACTCCCTGGTTCAGCGGAATAGGCTCGTTGATTAAGAGCCGTAAAACATAAAGTACAGCGGCAGTAACGATGGCTCGATTGGCATTCAGATTAATAGGAAGGACGGCGGATGTTCCGGTAAAGTCGATCGTGGCAGAAGTACCATTGATCGTAATAGAGACACAGATTTGCGCTTCCAATTCATCCTTGCCGTGTTCGTCAAGCACATCACGGTATTCATAAGTACCATCACCAAGGGCATTTAATGCCTGCCGAATTTTGGTGGTCGCTGCTGCCTGAATTAACTGCATGTATCTGAGAACGACCTGCTCACTGTACAGACCGATCATCTTTTGCAGATCGTTTGCGCCTTGCTGATTGGCTGCAATTTGAGCATTGATATCTGCCAGATTGGCGTCTACGCTGCGGGATGGAAAGGCACCACTGCTAAGTAGACCTCGTAATTCGCTTTCTTTGGATACGCCGGCCTGAACCAGTTTAAGGGATGGAATCAGTACTCCCTCTTCGGCAAGTGATTGAGAAAATGGCGGCATGGATCCCGGCGTGATTCCTCCGATTTCGGAATGGTGAGCACGGCTGGCCGTAAAAAAAATACGTTGTCTCAGGTGATTGAAGACAGGAGTAATCACTGTAATATCCGGCAGGTGCGAGCCACCTCGATAAGGGTCATTCGTGATGAACACATCACCTGGCTGCAACACCTCATGATCTTCAATGACAGCACGGACAGATTCCCCCATGGCTCCTAAATGAACAGGGATATGAGGCGCATTCACGACCAACTCTCCGGCGGCCGTGAAAATCGCACAACTGAAATCAAGGCGTTCTTTGACATTCACACTACTGGAAGTGTTTTGCAGTGTGAGTCCCATTTGCTCGGCAATCGCCACAAATTGATTGTTAAAGATCTCTAACAGAGCGGGGTCGGTGTCGTCGGAAATCTCCACAGACTTCTTGGCACAATCATCACACGTAAGCAGTAATTCGTCTCCGCTGAGGACTTCGGCTGTCCACCCCGGCTCGATAACTGTCGTGGAAATCGTCTCTGTAACAATAGCCGGTCCTGCGATCTGGTCTCCCGGCCTGAGTTGAGAACGCTCAAACCTGCCCGCCTCCTGCCATTGTCCCTGAGCAAAGCACTCGGTTGTTGAAGTCGCCGAAATTAGGCAGGAGGTCTGACGTTCACTGACACCGGTGGCAGTGGCATTCAATCCCGTTACTTCGATTCTCAAAGTGACCAATTCAAGCTCTTTGTTGACAGTAAATCCATAGCGTCGGTGATGAGCAGACATAAATCTGTCCGTCAATTCGTCTGCGGAAATGGACCAGACGAGTTCTTTCAGAGGTGTATCCAGCATTGGAATGGCTAAGGTGGCATCGACTCCTGCAGGACGTAACTCGGCCAGAATCCGGACGCCGATCTGATCAAGAGGATATCCTTCCTGTTCTACTTGTCTACCGAGCTGATGGCATGTCTCAGTGGTCTTCTGCTCCAGTGATTTGAGTATGTTCGGTGACAAGGTCTGGTAGATGCCCAGATCGGCCTGTCGTGCGGTAGGGGCGTGCCCCATACCATAGGCGGATAGGATTCCAGCATCCGGATGATTTAAAATCTTTGAAATACCGAGCAGTTGAGCAACCTGGCAGGCATGTTGTGCTGCGGCACCTCCAAAGCTAACAAGGGTATAGTCCGCTGGATCATACCCTCTGGCTACACTAATATTCCCAATCGCCTGAGCCATGTTATGGTTGGCGATGGTAAGCAACGCTTCCGCGAGGTCATGGATTTTATACCGGTGCTCTGTTGCCATTTGAATTTGAGAATTAAGTTCTTCAAGACGAATGACCGCAGAATCAATCGAAAGTGGAATGGAAAACTGTTCCGGTAGAATGCGACCGAGTACAAGATTGAGGTCCGTGACGGTTAGTGGTCCGCCACGTCCATAACAGGCAGGGCCGGGATTGCTTCCTGCACTTTGTGGACCGACTGTGAGTTTAACACCATCAAATCCACAGATAGATCCTCCTCCAGCAGCGACTGTTTCAACGGCAAGCATCGGAGTGACGATTCGTACGCCAGCCTTCTGTGTTTCAAATTCATACTCAAACTGTCCATCAAATCGTGATACGTCGGTGCTGGTTCCTCCCATGTCAAATCCGATAGCACGTGTGAAACCGGCTTGCTTCGCCACCTGAGAAAACCCAACCACTCCTCCTGCCGGGCCGGATAAAATGCTATCCTTTCCGGAAAACTCTTCAGCGGTGATCAACGCTCCAGCCGAAGTGATGAGTCGCACCTGCGAATCTGAATGCAGGTTGTCTGTGATTCGGGAGATGTACTGAGTCAGCACGGGATTAAGGTAACTATTCAGCACAGTGGTGTCGGCACGTGACACGAGTTTGATTAAGGAGGCAATTTCAGAGGAGACACTGACGTCTTTAAAACCAACTTGCTGAGCGATCGTTTTGAGTTGCTGTTCATGCTGGTCATTGATGTAAGCATTCATCAGACAAATTGCCACGGATTCTATGCCGTCCTGACGAGCTTGTTGCAATTGACTGGAAAAGGTGTTGAGTTCGAGCGGTTGGATGATCTCCCCGGCAGCACTCATGCGTTCGGTTACTTCCAACACCGATGAAAACAGCGGCTGGTGCTTTTGAATGTCTAATGCAAAAAGATCGGGACGATCCTGATTCCCAATATGTAAGATATCTCCGAAACCCTGAGTGGTTACGAATAAGGTCTTTGCGCCTGTTCTGGTTAAAAGGGCATTGGTGCCGCGAGTCGTACCCAGACGTAAAGTAACAGGTGGCAGTGATTCCGCGAGTGGGATGCCGAGCAGGTAATGGATACCAATTACCGGTGCCTCCCGTTCGGGCAGGAGTTCATAACGTAATCCCAGACAATCCGCGGGAATGGCATCCGCTAATTGCAATAAGTTACTTTGACTTTCGATAATCGTCGAAGTGAAGACGAGATCGCCCTGAGTGCCAATGATCTGTAGCGTGACACCGTTCCAGAGATTGGCCGGATCCTGACTGCGGCGATTGTCGGTAAATGCCGCCCCCCGTAAGGTCTCGAGTATCCCCGGGATGATCGAGGAACTCAGCAACTTATAGCGTCGAAGAGACTGATCCGATTGGTTGGAAGGACAGGCAATACAATCGGTGAATGTCCCTCCGACATCTATCCGGAATTGCCAAGGCTCGTTCTTCAAAAGATGCTAACTCTTCTTTGCACTGATACAGACCAGCTGTGAATAGGTTCGCAAATACATGCGACCACCAGAGACGGCAGGCGTGCTACGAGAGTCTTCGCCCAGTGGATTTTTGGCTAAAACCTTGAACTCCTTACTGGCGGCGATGACGTGAACAATCCCTTCTTCATCGATGCAAAACAGCTTGTTCCCGACTCGGATAGGTGACCCGGAGAATGCACAATCGAGTCGTTTCTGGTAATACACTTCGCCGGTTTTTGTATCCAAGCAGGAAAGAATTCCTTTGTCATAGAAACAGAACATTAAGTTATCTAGACAAACGGAAGTGGGCACATAGGGTGCAGCGCGGTCAAGCTTGTAGCTAACGGTTGGTTCTTTGCCGGGCTTTATAGCAGCGACATAGTTACCGCCTCCACCGGATCCTGTGGAACCAAAGATATGGCCTCCAGAGAACAATGGTGAGGATACGGTACGTTTATCAAATGCAGTGACAGCCCAGTTTTCTTCACCCGTTTCGGGGTTCAGGCTGTATAGCCCGTCGACGGTATTGGAGCAGATGATTTCATCTCCATTTTCCCCGGCGTAAATGGCAGGAACACTGTAACTTGCCGAAGCTGTACCGCGAGGCGTTTTCCAGATGATTTCGCCACTCTCTTTATCAAGAGCGTAAAAGAAGCTTTCCCCCGGTTCAATTCCGGCTGGTAATTTATTGCTAGCCTGAGAGGCATTCAGCAGGATTTTACCCTGGTAAATGACCGGTGATGTACCGAATCCGTGTTGGCTGGACCAGGTACCGAGGTCTTTGGTCCAGAGCTCGTTGCCATCATGGCTATAGGCTTTGACGAGTGTGTGTTTAGGATCCGACCAGGCAAAGATCACAACATCTTTATCGACGCTAGGCGTACAGGATGCATAGCTGGAGCGAAGATGCAGTTGATGGGTATCTGATTGGTATTTGTGTTGCCAGATGACATTGCCGGTTGCCGCATTCAAACAGAGAACGTAGCGTTCTGCATTCTTAGGATCAGCACTTAACAGGAACAGTTTCTCGCCCCAGATGACAGGTGAGGAATGCCCGATCCCCGGAAGCTTCGTCTTGAACACGACGTTTTCATTGTCCCATTCTGCCGGGAAAGATGTCAGTTCTGCCACACCCTGCCCATTAGGGCCATGGAATCGAGTCCATTCCTGTGCGTTGACAGTTGAAGACACGAAAAGGAAGCTGGCTAGAATTGCCAAAAATGATAAACGACTGGTCATAGGATTCACTCATACTCGAAAGGGGTTTACGCGATTAGCTTAATCCTACCTGCCTTTAACAGGTCACGCAATTTAAGCGGTTGTTAATTCATCTGTGGATGCATCAGAGGCGATGTTAATGAAGTCTTTACCGCGTCGAGCAGCTGTTATGATTAACAGGACTCCCAAAACCATCAGGCCGGTTGCAACATAGTAAGGCATTTTAATCTGGACGGTCAGCAACGGGATACCAATGCCTGACCCAATAATACGTGCTAGTGAGCTTACACTTTGCCCCACACCCATGATCGCCCCCTGACGAGCCGGGTCGCTACGTCTGGAGAGCATGGCATTAAGCGAAGGTTGCATGAAGGAAAAACCGGTGACGACGATACCGAGTGCTGTGAACAATAGCCCATCACTCTCTTTGTCGATGGCCACGGTCATCACCGTAAACCCGATGATCTCTAAAATGGCGCCGGTCATCGCCAGAGAGGAATCTGAACGCTTACCGGCCATACGCCGAACAATGCCCCCCTGAACCAATGACAAAGTGATACCGATGAAGGCAAACGTACCGCAGATCCCACGATAACTAAAATTGAAAGGGCTACCCTGAAAGTGATTTGTTTCACCCTTGATGAGCAGCGATAGTGTTGTTTCGAAGTTGGCAAAGGAGAAGATACAGACAAAGATTGTCAGTAGGATTAGTCCAATGGAAGGAATCGACAACGCCTGTTTAAGTCCGGCCAGGTCAAACACCTTGTGGCCGGCAACATCGCTTTTCTCAGTACGGGATTCAGGGAGTTTACGAAAGGCAAGTAGCAGCGCGACAAACGACAGAATGGCAGCGATGAAACCCGGCCAGGCACTTGGTCGGGTCGCTTCCTCAGACATGGCGACCATTCCCAGCAGTGGCCCAAAGGTAAATCCGGCTCCGAATGCCATACCGATCAAGGCCATACCTTTTGCTCGTTTTTCAGGCGTCGTTGTATCTGCGATATAAGCCTGAGCGGTGGAGATGGTTGCGCCAAAGATTCCCGCTCCGATGCGGGAAACGTACAGCAGTAACATCGTCGTCGATGAGTCGGTGACCAGCCTGGTTGTGGCCAATCCGAAGAGAGTGTAGAAGACCACTGAGCCGGCAAGTCCGACCATAATGATCGGTCGCCGCCCATGTTTATCGGATAATTTTCCCCAGAAGGGTGCGAAGACAAACTGCATCGCCGAAAAACTAGCCATCAATAATCCCAGTTGCAAACCGGCATTGGCTGAGTTTTCAAGGAAATGATCGGCGTATGCAGGCAGCAGAGGCAGCACAAGTCCGAACCCGAGCAGGTCGATGAAGACGGTCAGGAAGATGACAAGCAGAGAGCCTTTACGAGGTTCGTCAGTCATAGATTCTGTAGTTCCGGAGGGCAGGGGTTCTCAAAGACTTTAGTTTAAGTATGGCGTATTGCTGGTGCTATCCCCTGAATTGATTTGCAGGCAGGATTAGCTTTCTGCCCGGGCAACCGCATCTCCCAGCTGACGTAACAATTCTAATTTGTAGATTCCGGTATCATGCCCGTCACTAAAGGCAATCGTGTAGGCATAGTTTCCCAGTGGCTTCATGCCCCGGAGAATCAGCGGTTGGGCTTCAGCAGCACTAATGACAGGTAAGAGCTCGGTAGGCTGAGGATTTCGTTCGGCTTCACGACAATGGGCACAGGGGCAGTTGTCACGGAGGACTTTGTAGGGAATCCTGGACTGCTGATTGTCGCTCCAGGAAATCACCAGTCGGTTATCGTCAGATAGGCTGATGTCGGTCGGATAAATAGATTGTTCACTCATAAGTCGGAAGTAGCCTAGGCCAGAATCTCCTTTAATGCCGTGATCAGTCGGTCAACTTCCTGCTGGGTGTTGTAATGCACGAGTCCCAAACGCACCATGCCATCAGGTTCGAGGCCCAGTTGCTCGGTTAATTCCAAAGCATAGTAATTGCCGTCCCAGGCATAGATTCCTCGTTCACCAAGTTGGTTTGCCAGCTCGGCAGCAGTCAGTTTTGGATGAGTAACAGAAACGGTTGGCACTCGTTCCTGCATGCGTTCATCCTCGGTGATACCATGAATTCTTAACCCTTCAATGGATTTAAGGCCGGCAATCATGTTGGTGCATAAGTCATCTTCGTATTTAGTAATGGCCGCATAGGCCACTTGGAGTGCCTCACGTCGCGACAGCGATCCATCGTCCGCAAGCGTTCGGCCGAGGTCGGCAATGTAGTCGACTGCAGCACGCGAGCCACAGAGGCTGGCGAAGTTTTGAGTGCCGGTCATCCATTTATCAGGAATGTCCATTGAGGAGGGTCGAACTTTGTACGCTTCTAAATTTTCCAGGATTTCAGATTTTGCCCAGAGGACACCAATATGAGGTCCAAAGAATTTATAGGTGGAGCAAGCCAGGAAATCACATCCAATCCCAGCCACATCAATGAGTCGGTGGGGAGCAGAATGCACAGCATCAATGAAAACTTGGGTCTGGAACTGTTTCGCATAGGCAGTGATTTCTTTGACGGGGTTTATGGAACCGGATGAGTTGGAAGCAAAACCGACGGCTACGAGTCGAGTGCGTTCGTCGATCTTCGATTTGAGATCGTCCACATCGAGCGTACAGTCCTGCTTATGAATATCGGCATAACGCACTTCGACCTGCTGGTCCCGTGCCGCCAGTGCCCAGGTAGATACATTGGCATCATGATCAAGCCGAGTCACCACAATGTTGTCACCGGCCGACCAGGTTTGGGAAACGGCGCGGGAAAACGCGAAGGTCAGTGAGGTCATATTGGCCCCAAATACAATTTCCCTCCAGTTGTCTGCTCCTACAAAATCTGCCAATGCCTGATGTGCCTGTTGCACCAGTACATCGCTCTCTCTACTAGTTGCAAACTGTCCTCCATGATTGGCATTGCATGTGCAATAGTAGTGGCTAATAGCGTCGATGACAGATTGCGTGACCTGCGTTCCAGCCGGACCGTCCAGAAAAATAGCCGGTTGTCCATCGTGTTCACGTGCCAGGGCAGGGAATTGAATTCGGCACTTTTGGATTAGGTCAGCAGTAAGTGGAGTAGCCATAAAGGATCTATTCTTGAATGGGCAGTTAGTTTTGCAGGACTAGCGATTGTCGATAAACCGACGTCCCTTGGCTTCAAATCGAGGCAGCGAGTTTGTTTCTGCCAATATAACCTGAACTCGTAATCCTAACCCTACCTCTATGGCGTCTTTTATCCGCTGTGGATTATCCAAACGGCCTTCGACTTCGACAGAAAGCCCGTCCATTTCTCCGTCCTGAAATGCAGTGATTCGGTATTCGACCACGTCGTCGAAACTGCGAAGTATTTCTTCGAGTGCACTGGGGAAAACATTCACTCCGCGAATGACAACCATATCATCAGCTCGCCCCAACACACCCCCCTGTAATAACACAAAGTTACTGCTGTCGACTTGAGTGGGGATTACTCGGTCACCAGTCCGATATCGAATCAATGGACTCCCGACTCTTCCCAGGCAGGTCAGCACCAATTCACCGGGTTCTCCCGGAGCAACAGGTTCGTTGGTTTCCGCATTAATAATTTCGGCGATGAACTCAGATTCACAGATATGCAGGCCGGTCCTTTTCTGATCGGCAAATCCCCAGGGCCCAATTTCCGAGGCTCCAGCGTGATCGATCAAACGGGCACCCCAGGCAGATTCAATTCGATTGCGAATCGAGGGGATGGAACCTCCCGGTTCTCCGGCAACAACGATGCGTTTGACCGAGGAATTGGTTAGATCGATTCCATGTTCGACAGCAACCTCGGCCATCCGCAGTGCATAGGTCGGTGTGCAGAATAGTATGGTGGGTTGGCTTGAGCTGATTAGATCCAGTCGCGAGCGTGTACTGAGTCCTCCGCCTGGAATCGACATCACTCCTCGTGCGACTAAGGCATCATGAGCCGACCAGAATCCAATAAACGGTCCAAATGAAAAAGCGAGGAACGCGCGATCCTCGGCTGTGACGTCTGCTGCATCGAGGACATATTGCCAGACCTGCATCCACCACTGCCAATCCTCAGCTGTATCCAACACAGCCATCGGATTACCTTTGGTGCCGGACGTGCGGTGAAATCGAACGTAGTGTTCTTTCTCCCAGGTTAGATTATTTGCAAATGAATCCTCTGCTAGCAGTTCCGCTTTGGTTGTAAAAGGAAGATCCTGTAGCTGGGATAGAGCGGTTAGTCCGGAGCAGGCTCCGAGCTTTTCCTGATAAAAACGATTCGTCGGGAGAATCGTTGCGAGTAGCTGATTGAGTTTCTCGAGTTGCAAACACTCCAACGCTTCGCGTGATAAAGTTTGCACTTCATCACGAGCGGAACGATCGGCCAGTCCGGCGGTGGTACCCATGATTTACCTTACTCGTTCTCCGGTGCTGGTTCGGGCGTGGAGGAATCAGGGAGTCCGGGCACTCCGGGAAGCCCTGGAAGATTTCGCAACCCGGGTAGGTCACCCTCTAACTCGGTAGATTTGGCGTCAATTAGATCCGTGTTCGTTAGATGCAATTTGTTGTAGGTTGTTTCGTCAATTAAATAAAACCAGTCAGCAAACCGTCCGTTTAGCAGACGTACGGTATTTTCAGCGGTTGCTAGTTTAGTTTCATATTCTTCTTTCAGTCGTGCATTGTCCCGTTCAATCTCTTCCTTTAGGTCAGCCAGTTGTTCGGGGGTAAGCTCCGGCTGCTCTTCAGCAGAGTCGGTTTCTTCCGGAAGGGCTGCTTCGGCATCCTGGCAACCGGAGTCGGTTACAGCCGTAGGTAATGTCCGATATTCGGGTGCGGGAATCATATTGGGCTGAAAGACCGATGTCACGAATAAATAGCGTTGGATCGAACTTTCAGATCCTGACGTGGAATCAACATCGCCGAACCTGAGAATATATTTCACGCCTGTCTGCAGCGAGATATGGATCTCGCCGTTAGCACTTTTGAGATCCATGAGATTATTGACGGTTGTGTTGGGGTCTCCAAATAAGCCGAGCTGAGTTAACGTTGCCGAAGTTTGTTCATCCGCAATGGCTGCTGGTGTAATTTTGAGGTCGGGACGTAATACGGCCGGTTTTCTCATCACTCCGTTGATGCTCAGATTCTCCAGAGCACTTTGGAGTGTGTTCAATCTGTCCAAATTGAGCGTCTCATTCTCGGCTAATTCGATCGTAAATGGTTCTTGAGTGTTCGCGTCATACTGCACCATGTTTTCGATCATCCAGATTTGATCTGTTTCGTCGAGTTGAAGATTGGAGTTCGAACGCCGCAACATGATCGGACTGCCTTGCGGGTCAAGGCTGATAAAGTAATCCTGAATTCCGATTTGCCGCACGTCTAAGCCGTTAATTCCGAGGAGATTGGTATCGATCCATTTAGAGAATTCGGTTTCAAAAATCCCCATATTGAGATCTACGGTAAAGACGGTGTCGCTGTCTGGTTTTCTCGCAGCGAAGTAAGACCGCTGCATGCGTGGATCAATTCCGGCCTGCGAACCTCGCATCACTTTGGCTCCCACAATCAGCGAATAGGATTTACCTTCTTCGTCCGTGACGGTAATCATGGTGCCGACTCCATCGGTACCGACATCGAGTGTTTCCGTATTGGGTTCCACAACGTGGTATTCCTGATGGACGCTGTTATCAACATCGACTACTTCTTTTACTTCCAGCGTGCTGAAGGCTGCAGCGGCAGAGGCCATTTGCTCTTCCGCATCGGCGGGATAATTGTTGTGTGATGGAATGACCCATTGCCCTGTGCCATCACGTTTGACACTGAATGATTTGATGCGGGCCGTCGATTCATCGTAAGTGGTAATCTTCAATTCAACCGCACGCTCGGCGGTGAATCCTTCAAAGACAGCTTGACCTTCCTGTTGTTTGGCAATGTCTCGCCGATTTTGGGAGGTATCAGTCTCACCAATATCATTAGTCATTATCGCGGCCAGCACACTTCCTGCGGCGAGTGCTACAAAAATACAGGTTTGAATGGTGTTATTCATACTTGGCTTCTGAGAATGTATTAAGACTCGGTGGATAAGTTATCGCAGACGTGATGCTGCCACGCCTTCTCGTTCCTTGATGCGTCTGCTAAAGAACACAAAGACGGCAATCAATAGTGGAGGTATGGGAGGAATAAGAACGGCCAGGAATTTATATTCGTTTTGCATCCTGGCAATTTTGCGGTTGCTGTCCCGGCGGATTGTGTCAATCTTCTTGTCCCGATCACGCTCTTGTTTCACTCGTTCCACTTCTAACTTGCGTTGGTTTTCCTGTTGTCGACTGTTTAGATTGATGACCTTGGCTCGTAAAACAGCGGGATCCGGTTTATTCTTATTGGTTGGATCCTGAAGGATTTCCAATTGAGCTCGTAAATCCTCAACTTCACTATTAAGATCCTCTTCGATGGAGCTAATGGCATTATCCATTACCTTGTGGAATCGAGAGATTTCATTGGTTAGATTCTCCTGCTCGACATTGATCTTATGTTCAACCTTCTTCAATGAACTATGCCGTAGCTTACGATTACGGATGGAGATGTAGTCGTTCTCGTCAGCCAGGTAGTCAATGACATTCAGCAGGAAGGTGATGTTTTCAAATTTATACGAGACATCCTGGAAGGCAGTCGGTCGCGCTCGGACGGTCAAAAACGCATTGAACAAGATGTCCAGGTCGCTGATGTAGACCACTTCCACTTCAGGTGTGTTGCCGTCGGCATCTGGTTGAGCTCCGGATGGAGTGCCCTGAATGTGCACGGCCAGGTTTTGAATTCCATTGGTGCCTTCGTTTTGTAACTGTTTGATTCGTGGCTTGGCAGCCCGACTCCCGTTGGACAACGCCTGCAGTTCAATATTGTATGGTGCGGATTCCAATGTTCCAGAGTTGCGAATGGACGAGCGGATGAGCGGAGTAATCGTCATATTGTCTTTTGCCGGATTGACTTCAATGGGACTGCCTACCGGAATCAACACTTCCTGCAACTGACTGGTGATCGGATGATCCTGATCCAGATTTCTAGTGAAGATCCAGGTGTCCAGAATGTCCTGATATTTAAGTAGTGGGTAGGGGTTCTCGGTTTGCCAGACAAGATTCGGATCCCAAAGTCCCGGATTGGTTTCCGATGCTTTACCTGGAATTTGGATTCCGAGCAAATCCCAGAGGCGGGAAATGCTGCCTTTTGCCTGCGGAGTACCTGGAAGTCCCATCATCTGTTCGATGGATTGACGAGGCATACCGGTGCCGGGTGCTGCAATCGTTTCTGGCCGGGGATCTTCGAAAATGACGGCCGGCACTCCAGCCTGTAATGCTCGTAAGATATTGGTGAGTTTGACATCCTCGAGTGACGAAGGCTGCGCAATGAAGAGCAGTTCGTATTCGGTGGCGGAGATCTCCTGTTCGGCATCCACGTTGACAACTCGGTATTGCTTTTGCAATTCGGTGATAAATCCTTGTTGGGGCACCCGTGTCGGTCTGCCGGAAGCAAAGCTATAGCCTCCCATGATGTTGGCGTCTGAATCGATCACGCCGATCGTTTTACGAGTTCCCTTGGCAACGGTGGCAATCGACCGTGCTAATTCATATTCAACAGGGATCCCGTAATCAAAAAACGGGACGACAACTTTCTGTAACCCACTGCGGAAAACGGCCCCCATGATGATCGGCTGGCTGGCGTTTTCTCCGGCAATGTTGATCAGAGGGATTCCATGATTGTCTTCGGCATTGGCAACCACTTCATCGTAGGATTCAAGGTTTTCATGCAGCGTGAGATAAATCTCGGCGTGTGCACCGAATTCTTTGAGTAACGAAATCAGATCATAACGCGTCTTAATATATTGTTCAGGGACTTGATTACTGATAAAAGCCTCGACATAAACCGGATGCTCAGGATCGAGTGCGCCGATTAATTCGCGAGTGTCATTGGACAGCGAGCTGATCTTTCCATGCGTCGTATCATGTCGCACCAGATCGTGGCTATCGAAGACAACCGTCAAAGAGAGCAAGATGACGATCAACGCACAGATGCGAACCAGGAAATGTACCCAGAGACGATCTCCGTCCCGTCCTCCGGACCAGTGCCGCTTGCCGATCATGATCATACAGAGATATAAACTGATACAGATGATCATGGCAAAGTACATGGTCGATGAGAGGCTTAACACACCACGTTGAAAGTCATCAAACTGGGCGTGGATACCCCATTTGGAGATGAGTTGAGCGAAGCCGGATGTGGACGCGAACAAATCTGCGGATTTGGCCGCCACCAGGGGCACGTTGAACGCCAATCCAAACACAAACGCAATTGTCATATTACTGGTCAGAAAGGATGCCACCATTCCGATCGCCAGCATGGCCAGGCCAATGAGCCAGTATCCAAAGTAATTGGTAGCCAACAGACCGGTATCCAGATCGACGGCCCAGGAATTCGGTTCCCGGGCCAGCGAAGCCAGTACCAGGAAATTGGACAGTTGTGAGAATACCAGCGAGACCGTGAAAATCAGTGCTGCAGAAATAAACTTGCCAATGACGATATCCGAGTCGCGAGCCGGTAGTGTGAGTAACAATTCATCGGTTTTACCTCGGCGTTCTTCTGACCAGATGCCCATCGTGATAGCAGGAATGTAGATCAGCATGATTAACGGCAAGTATTCATTGAGCTGCGACAGATTAGCCAGATTGGCATTAAAGAATTGCTTTGGCCAAAAAGCGGCGAACGAGGTTAGCAACACAAAGACACATAGAAAGACATATCCGGTTGGGTTACTGAAGTATCCGCGGAAGTTTTGTCTGACCACTGCGATGGCGGCATGTCGGGTGTAATTGAGAGGCACCAGAATTCCAGCCAGAATAATCACAATCAATAGATCGCGAAAAATCAGGTCACCCAGTGAGACGATTAAGTTGGTTCCGGTTTGATCCATTGTCAGTTATTTAATGATGAATGAATGGGTCTGAATAAAATTGCAGTTGCAAGCCGTTGTCTTAGACCATGTCAACAACTGCAGTCATGCGTCGAAAGGCCTGATCAAGTGACTCGTTGTCATTGGCGAGATCGTTCATGGGGCCGTCATACACAAGACGTCCTTCGTTAATCATGATGACCCGACTGGCCATCGCTTCGACTTCCTGCATGATATGTGTTGATAAAAGGATCGTGCGGTCCTTTCCCAGACGATTCATGGTGTTACGCACTTCCTGAATTTGGTTGGGGTCGAGGCCTGCGGTTGGTTCATCCATGATCAGCACATCGGGTTCATGGAGTAAAGCCTGTGCCATGCCCACTCGTTGGCGATACCCTTTGGAAAGTTTGCCGATCGCTTTGTAGATCACGCTGCTCAAATCACACAAGTCGACGACCGCTTCGATACGTTCTGCTCGAATGCGTTTGGAAAGACCCCGGGCATCTGCAAAAAACGAGAGCAGTGAATGGGGAGTCATGTCCAGATAGAGGGGGCCGTTTTCAGGGAGATAACCGAGGTGTCGTGAGCCTTCGATACGATGGGTGGCCATGTTGCATCCGGCAATACTGGCGATGCCCTCCGATGGAGAGAGGTAGCCAGTGAGGATTTTCATCGTCGTACTTTTTCCGGCTCCGTTGGGGCCGAGAAAAGCGACCACTTCGCCGCGGCGAATCTGAAAGTTGACATCGCGTGTAGCAGCAAATTCACCGTAGAACTTGGAAAGCTGGCTGGCTTCTATCATCACTTCGTCGCTGGGCCCGGGTTTGTCTCCGGTGGACTCCGGTTGAGACTCAGGAGTCTGAGTTTGAGCCGGAACGGTCTCGTCAGATTTTGATGCGAGCAGCTGTGCTATGGAGTCTTCTTCGGTCATAGGATTCAATGAGTTGTGCCGTGACTAAATGTTGGAGACTGGATGATTCGGGTAAGGTGTTCGTTGGAAGGCGTTTATATCGGGAATGACGTACTGTGTTAATACGGTTTTTTGGGGAATCTTGTTCTCTGCTTCACCAAGTAAGGCCCCTTGTCCGGGACATTAACCGGATTTCGAAATCCGTAAATGTCGGTTCCAGTTATCATCATCCTTTGCCGGGAAATCGGTTCGTAAGTGGACGCCACGGGATTCCTGCCGTTCTAAGGCGGAGTTGACCATGATGCGTGCGACAGTCAACATGTTTTGTAATTCCCAACCTTGCAGACTGGTGAATTGAGCCGGTAAAACGTACCGTCGCCAGCGATCGATGGTTTCGAGTGCTTCTTTGAGCGTATCGGCTTCTCGACGTACTCCAACAAAACGCCACATCAGACTTTTAAGTGAATTGGTAATATCCGTCAAATCCATGATCTCATTGGTGGACGCGATATTGGGATTGCTAATCTGATACGCTTCGTAATGATCCTGCGTTGCTGTCGCTGCCTGCGAGGCGCCCTCTCCGGCATGAGCTCCGAAGACGAGGCTTTCCAGCAGGCTATTGGATGCCAGGCGGTTGGCTCCATGTAAACCACTCGAGGTCACTTCACCCGCTGCCCAAAGTCCGGGTAACGTCGTTCGCCCTTTGGAATCGACGGTGACACCCCCGATCATATAATGAGCCCCGGGACGTACGGGGATGCGGTCTGAGGTAATGTTGATCCCAAACTTGTCACACGTTCGAGCGATGCCCGGGAAGCGATTGGTGACATAAGAAGGATTGAGATGGGCAAGATCCAGATAGACACACGGGTGTCGGTTTTTCTCCATTTGAGAGACGATGGCTTGAGATACCACATCCCGCGGAGCGAGCTCACCACGCTGATCATAGTCCTTCATAAAGCGGTAGCCGTTGTTGTCTACTAAATATGCACCCTCACCCCGCATAGCTTCGGTGATTAAGTTTCGGCTACTTCCCGCGATGTAAAGAACCGTAGGATGGAACTGCATGAATTCCATATCCGATAATTCAGCACCGGCACGAAAGGCTAAAGCGTGACCATCGGCTGTGGCCACAGGTGGATTGGTTGATTCACGATAGAGCTGACCGGCACCTCCGGTACAGAGGATCGTCTGTTTTGCCCACACCATAATCATGTCGTTGTTTTGACGGATGAGTGCGCCACGGCAAACGCCAGCCTCCGTGAGCAAATCCAACGTAAACGTATTCTCCAGAATCGTGACGTTGCGCAGTTTACGAGTCCACTGAATCATCGCTCGGATGATTTCCTTGCCAGTCGCATCCCCTAAGGCATGCAGAATGCGATGATGGCTATGACCACCTTCACGGCCTAAAGATAACTCTCCGGCATCCTTGTCGAATTTCGTGCCCCATTGCATCAACTCCTGAATTCGGTCAGGAGCTTCTTTGATGACCATCCCCACAATGTCCTGATCGCATAAACTACCACCGGCAGTCAGCGTATCCTGGATATGGTTGTCAAAGTTGTCTTCCGGGTGCATGACACCGGCGATGCCACCTTGTGCGTAATTACTGTTGGATTGCTGCAATTGATCCTTGGTCACGATCATCAGACTATTGGTCGAGCTGACAGCATTGGCAGCGCGCAAGCCAGCCAGACCGCCGCCGATGATCAGCACATCAGTAAATCGATGGGCGACATCTTTGGGATGGAATGGAACGAGATAGCGAGGAGTGATATCAGGCATACCAGTACACCGGGGACAGAGATTTCTATCCTTAATAGTACGCTACAGGCGAATCGGCATTCCGTGCTGGTCGAGCGGGGGTCGTCCTTTTTCCCGTTTTTAAAGAGTGGAGGCTGTTGCGGTCGCTACAACCTATTCATCCGATACAGTCGTACCTGTACGGAATGATTTGAAACGTTGTTGCAGATCAGCCGGAAGCCCGGATAAGACTCCACTTCCCGTGACGCCCTGGACGTCCTTGCGGTTTCCTTCGACCTGACGGACACTCGTTTTGGGCGATGGACGTAATCCCAGAGACTTCAAAGTGTCGGATAATGTCTCCTGACCGGATGCACTGGTGTCCTGCTTGAGACTTTCATAGCGAGCAACCATTTCACGCAACTGGTCAGCAGTGATTCCTAAATCATCCAGTAATTCATCACTCGGGTTATCCTGATGATCGCGTAGGTATTTCAACGCTAGATCAGTGGCTTTACGTGCATAGTCCAATTGAGCTTCTTCTGATGCTTCGATTTGCTCGGGCAGACCCAAATCATCAACGCTGTTTGTATTCTGTTGCCCGGTGCCGGATTGAGTATTTGCTTCTGAACCCGTAGCGTCAGTTGTACCTCCGGATGTCTCCGCCGGATCACCGGACCCCGGGGTATCGGTAGCCTGTTGTCCATTCGGTTCCGCAGCGGATTCTGCCGTATTATCACTTTGCTGGTCACTACCATTTTCGCCAGCCTGTGTTCCTGTAGTCGCCTCAGCTTCAGTCTGTTCGCCACCGCCACCGTTATTACCGTCTCGCGGATCTTTCCCGGGGTCTTTGGTATTCATGCCCTCTGCATTCGGGTCTACGGGCATGTTGTTATTTTGTGGATCGGCAGGTTCACCAGTCTTTGGCTGGCCTGAATCAGTTTGTTGTCCCGGTTGTTTTTCTGTGCCTGTTGGATTCTGAGAGTTTTCTTGCCCGGGAGGTGGATTGCCATCACTCGTTTGCTCGCCTTGATTTCCAGAGTCACTCTCCTGTGGATTGGGCATCGGTGAAGCGTCGGCATTGTCAGACCGCTTGCCCTCCTGGTCCCGCAAATGATCTAAGAGTTTCTCAAAGATATCACCATCGTGTTTATCATCTGACTTTGATCCACCTTCGCGTTTGGGAACATTGTCAGCATTCTCCTGGTTTCCGGACTCACCGGTGGGATCACCGCTGACAGTTTCATCACTGGATTGCGGCTCTTTTCCCCCATCGGTACCTTCTCCACTACTTTCTTCGCCGACCTGTCCGTTATCGGACGTATTCATTCCTTTGTCGTCTCCGGGATCATTGCCAGTGTCTGTTCCCGGACTGTCCTGAGCACCTTCGTCGCCGGGCATACCATCGTTATTAGTTCCCTCTTGGGAATCGCTGGGGTTACCGCCGGAATTTGAGGGCGAGTTATCCCCCATTGCGTCCTTGGGTTCGTCCGAAGGATTGCCTTCACTGCCGGAACCACCATTTTCCATACCTTCTTCGCCACCTTCTTCTGCATTCTCTGAGGTACCACCACCCATAGAGTCCTCAGAATTATTTCCACCACCCTCCGGAGACATTCCATCATCACCAGATTCTTCAGACGGCTTGTCCTCCATCATGTCAGACATTTCGTTCATCATGTCCTGATTGTTCGATGATTCGTCGCCACTTGAGTCATTTGAGGACTCGGCAGGCTCGGTAATATGGATGATTAACGGTTCACTCTGACTTCGATTCGGGTCAGGATTGGAAGTTGTGTGGCGATTGTCGGCGGCTTCAGCGAAGACCGTGATACGAGATCCGGCTGGCAGATTGTATTGAGCCGGAGTAAATCGAGTCGAATGCAATCGCGGAACCTGATTCGTTTTGGTGACGTCATACAGTGGGATTTGAATGTCATTCTGATTTTGACTGGCCACATTCATGGTGACAGAAGACAGTACAAAATCAGGATCGTATGCCTCCCATTCAAGAACAATGGTTTGATTGGCTGCTAGTTCGATCGGTCCCTGGCGAACTTCGCGCACCGTAGGTTTTGTGAATTCAATGACAGGTACAAGATCGGGCAGAGTGTCGATAGAATACTCAATGGCCTGCGGATTTGTTTCGCCGGCAGTGTTTTTGAAGAACGCCTGATAGCCCGAAAACAGCGATTGTTGATTTTCATCGACGATTAATTCAAATTCCAACTCAGCTGTCCGGGCCCCGGTCTTTTGCATCGGTCGCCGTTCTGTGCCACCATGATGCGTTCGTAACTGAATCCAGGCGGAGTCTATATCAGCATTGGCCAAAGTATGGATGCGAATGCGACTTCCTGCGAGTGCCTGTAGATTGAATTGACGAGTATGGGTCACGTTCGGCAGGTCCGTGTATTCAGGATACGTGATGTCTAACTGAGTGACACGAATCGATGGCGACGGTTTCACGGTAACTTGATATTGGTTACTCAAAGCAGTTCGTGTTTCAGGACTACCGGCTTCGATCCAATATTGAAAGCTTTGCTGTAAACCACGCGGAGCGTCGTCAATCAAAGCTTGATACCGACCATTGATCAATTGCATGGACACTTTGCTTTGGCCTGTGCTACCGTCGAGTGCTTCCCGGATTAAATGCACAGGAGTGTCTTCATCGATACCCTCAATCTTCGCGGAAACAGTGAGTGTGGCGCCATAAGAAACTTCCAGATCACCAGGCTGAACATCCTGTATGGTAATTTCCGATGGACGTTGGACAGAATCCCAGGGAAGAAGGATCCGGTGTAATGTCTGTAGAGATGGAGTTGGCATAAAGGCAAAGTAGATTGCCGTCACCGCCATGCAGCTTAGACTGGAATAACCCCACCATGAGGTCGTCGTTGAATCGACTCCGTCATGAACGCGTTCATCATCCAGATCATTGTGAGCACGCTGTGCCATGGACCGCGCAATTGATGGATGGACGTGATCAGCACTCTTAACCTGCCAGTAATTGGAAACACTATTTTTGATCTCCGGCGAAAGCGTTTCAATTTGCTGAGCCACAAAAAGTGGGTTGATGCGTCCTTTGAGTGAACGCAGTAACGAGTAAAGACTTACAACCGGAAGAAGAATCACCAAAAGCAGAAAGTACAACCACCGCCCGGAACTGCCTAGTGAACCTCCATCCACAAGTAGATAGGCCCAGTGGTCGACGAGAAACGCAGAACCCAATAGCAGCAGGCTGACTAACAAAGATTTGCTGATCAGTGTGAGTAAATCCAGCAGTTTCCAACGTCGGCAATTAGATTGCAGAATATCTGCAATCTCAACGGCTTCTGTCGTTGCTGTTAGATCATGTTGTGATAACGAGCCTGTGGCCATGCTATCCACCCAAAAGGTCCAAGTTAATACTTCTACTTATTATAGACGTCTGATTTGCTCCAAAGTTCCATCGTTTTTGGAAGTTCCGGGACGCACTAGCGACTGCGGCGGATTTCCTCTGAACGATGTAATGCTATTACCCTGAATTCGCAAAGAGTCTAAAGTAGAATATCAGGTAAGCACCACCCTATATTTATCGGTTTAGTACAAGCCGATTCTCCTAGACATTTGTGCTAATCACAGGGTCTCAGGGGGGAATTCGAGCCTGGAATTGACTCTGAGGGTGCTGAATTCCGGTCAAGCACTGACTGGAATCACCGAATGTTTCAAAACGCCGTGTATTTAGGTAATTTCTGTGTCAGAAAAAGTAGATTTCATACATCTCGATGGAAATGATAACATCTGTGTAGCTACGAGGAATCTCGCCAAAGGAACAAGTCTTGAGGTAGATGGTCAGCCGTTTGAATTGCAGGAAGATATTCGCATTGGGCATAAAATTGCCATTCGCGAAATTGCTTCGGAAACACCTGTCTATAAATATGGTCAGCCGATTGGATTAAGCACTGAACGTGTTACTCCGGGGCAATGGGTCCATGTTCATAATGTTCAACACGTCGCGCCGGATACTGATTACGAAAAGGCAACCAATCACCCGGATCCGCTGCCTCCTATCACGGATCGAACTTTCATGGGATTTCGCCGGCCCAACAATACAGCCGGTACACGAAACTACATCGGCATTCTGGCCTCGGTGAACTGTTCTGCCTCCGTCGCAAAATATATCGCGCGACATTTTGATCACAGTATTCTCAAAGACTATCCCAACGTGGATGGGATTGTCCCGTTTGTACATGGAGAAGGATGCGGCATGGAGTTCGGTGGGCTGAAACACGAGATGCTCAATCGCGTCTTAGGTGGTATTGCCCGGCACCCTAATATCGGAGGCTACCTGATCGTCGGTTTGGGATGTGAGCAAAATACGATTGGCTACCTGGTGGATAGTCAACGGCTGGTTCAAATTGACGGAGTGGCAGATACCAGTACAGCTAAAATTCCGCCAGTACTTAGCATGCAGGATCATGGTGGCACGATGGCCACGGTCGAATTGGGAGTTCAGCAAATTGCCAAACTCCTGCCCGCTGCCAATGATGTCAAACGAGAACCGATTCCGGTAAGCGAGTTAATGGTCGGTCTGGAATGCGGTGGTTCCGATGGAAATTCCGGTGTGACTGCAAACCCGGCAGTCGGCGTGGCGAGTGATCTGTTGGTAGCCAGCGGTGGTACAGCAATGTTATCGGAAATGCCGGAAGTGTATGGCGCGGAACATCTGCTGACGGCACGGTCACGAACGGTTGAAGTGGCTGATAAATTGCTCGAACGAATTAAGTGGTGGGAATGGTATGCCAATATTTGGGGCGAGTCGATTAACAATAATCCTTCAGCCGGGAATAAAGAAGGTGGCTTAACGACGATCGCTGAAAAATCATTAGGCGCCGTTGCTAAAGGTGGCTCCACGGTTCTGGAAGCGGTTTATGAATATGCCGAGCAAGTGGACAAGAAGGGTTTTGTGTTGATGGATACACCCGGGTTTGATCCGCCTAGTGTGACCGGGATGGTTGCTGGTGGTGCCAATGTGGTGGTCTTCACAACGGGACGTGGAAGTTGCTTTGGCTGCAAACCGACTCCGTCCATCAAGGTTGCCACCAACACACCGATGTATGAACGGATGATCGAAGATATGGATATTAATGCGGGCACCGTGCTGACCGGAAAAACGGTTCAGGAGCTTGGGCGGGATATCTATGAAGAAATCATCGAAGTTGCCAGCGGTAAGCAGACGAAGAGTGAAATTCATGGAATCGGAGACGAGGAATTTGTGCCCTGGACGTTAGGAGCTCAGCTCTAATTATTCCCGGACTACCGCAGGATGATGTCAGCCTTTCTTAAGATCATCGATGGACGCTCGCCGCTACTCTGGCCGGTCAGGCTGCTACTGTGGCTTCTCAGTGGACCCTACAGACTCGTGATTCTCTGGCGAAATTCCCGATTTGACCGCGGGCATCGCGTCGTACATGCCGGAGTACCGGTCATAAGTATCGGGAATCTAACAACAGGTGGCACCGGTAAAACTCCCATGGTGCGATACGTTGCACAGTGGTTAAGAGATTGTGGAATCCGAGTGACTCTATTGAGTCGTGGGTACGGTGCGGAGCAGGGGAAGCCTAATGACGAAGCCCTGGAACTGGAACGCCGTTTACCCGATGTGCCTCATTTGCAGAATCCGAGTCGAGTCGAATCAGCTACGGTGGCAGTAGAAGAATTCGCCGCGCAAATGCTATTACTTGATGACGGTTTTCAACATCGATTTTTAGCACGTGATTTAGATATTGTCCTGATTGATGCCACCTGTCCTTTTGGCTTTAGCAATTTGTTGCCGGCCGGCCTGTTACGAGAACCTGTGAGTTCGCTTGCCAGAGCGGACTTTGTGATCATTACCAGAACGGACCGCGTTGACACGGACACACTTGCCAACATTAGAACGGTGATTAGAAACGCCAATGCGCAAATACCGATGGCCGAATTTGCACATGACGTGGAAGGATTGGAAAACTACAGCGGAACCGTTATTCCGTGTTCCGAATTGGTTGGTAAAAAAGTCCTGATGTTTTCGGGGATTGGTAATCACGAAGCCTTCAGGCAACTACTTACGAGTCAGGGGATTCAGATTGCTGGTGAACTTGAATTTAAAGATCATCATCATTTTGACCGTGAAGATATTGAGAGCATCGTCAAACAAGCTCAGCAATATTCCGTGGATGCCATCATTTGTACGATGAAGGACCTGGTTAAAATACAGGTCGATCGGCTGAGGAATGTTCCGTTATGGGCCTTGTCAGTCGGACTCACACCGACTGTTGGAAAAGCCGAGTTGGATCAGGCATTAGGTCGTATCGTAAACTTAGTGGAACTGGATGACAGCTAAATGAGACAAACGGTAATTATTATTGGCGCAACTTCAGACATTGCTCGCGCGACGGCTATGGAACTGGCTAAACAATATGACCTCGTTCTGGTCGGACGCAACGAAACGGAACTGGAGGCCATTGCTAGTGATCTATCCGTCCGTTCGGATTGTCAGGTACAGACGTACCTGTTTGATGCCAGGAATCTGGACACTCATGCCGAATTGGTTGCGACCTGGTTCGAGGAAGTGGACACCGTTGCCGGAGCCGTCGTGTGCCATGGATTTCTTCCGGAACAGACTCAGGCGCAACGGGATTGGGAATTGGCTCATCAAACACTCGACGTTAATTTCACATCATGTGTGGCCTTATTGGAGCCGCTCATGGATCGCCTTGAATCCCAACATGAAAGCTTTCTGGCCGTGGTCTCTTCGGTGGCCGGAGACCGGGGGCGGCAAAGTAACTATATCTATGGCGCAGCCAAAGGTGGACTCAGTGTCTATCTACAGGGGTTGCGAAATCGCGGAACGAAAAGCGGAGTGCATGTTTTGACCGTTAAGCCCGGGTTTGTGGCCACCGCAATGACCATTGGCCTGGTTGACCCTAAATCTCCTTTGGTGGCTGCGCCAGAGAAAGTTGCCAGAGATATTGTTCGTGGAATTCGTAAACGTAAAAACGTGATTTACTCCCGCTGGTTTTGGCGTTACATCATGCTGGTCATCCGCGTCATTCCGGAGTGGATTTTTAAGCGATTGAGTCTGTAATCCAGCCTATCGCATGAAAATCCCACCCGTCTTATAATGACGGTATGTCTGAAATAAACGCTCCAGTCGAAATACAATCACCTGACGATCCGGCATTAGCGGAATTATGTAGTCAGCTCAGTGAGTTGTCAGGATCGTTGGATTTCCAGCAGCACGACGGACAATACCCGTGGCCTCAGCGACAGTTGGATCTTTGTGCTCAGTATGGAGTCTTTCGCTGGTTTCTGGAGGAAGAATTCGGAGGCTTAGGTTGGACGGACCGACAGCTGACCGAAGGTTATCTAGCCTTGAGTGCCGCCTGTCAAACAACGACATTCATCATCACTCAGCGTACCGGAGCATGTCGCCGAATTGCATTGAGTGGAAATGAATTTGCCAGAGAGAAACTCATTGACCCATTACTTGATGGCTCTCGGTTTTCGACGGTCGGTATATCTCATCTCACTACAAGTCGACGTCACCTGGCAACGCCGGTGCTGAAAGTAGAAGAAACAGATTCCGGATTCTTACTCAATGGATTCAGTCCCTGGGTTACTGGTGGCATTCACGCAGATACGATCGTTGTTGGCGCGCAATTTGAAGATGGTCGACAGATTCTGACTGTCGTGCCGACGGATCTTGAAGGCGTTCAGGCAGAAACGCCGGCCGATCTGGTTGCCTTGTCCGGAAGTCATACCGGAAAAGTATCTCTCAACAATGTTCAGGTTGACCGAAAATGGTTGCTGGCAGGCCCGGTTGAAAATGTGATGGCACAGGGAATCGGAGCTCGTACCGGAGGCCTGCAAACATCCACGTTGGCGTTAGGGCTGGCCGGAGCGGCGATCCGTTTTATCTTTAAGGAAGGCGAGAAACGCCCGGATCTACTGGCTCCTGCACAGGCTTTAGAACAGGACCACCAGTCGCTGAAAGAGATTTTGTTACAGACAGCCTCCGGCAACGAATCATGTGGTACTGAAGAACTGCGGCAGCGGTGTAATAGCCTGGTGCTGCGATCGACGCAGGCTGCGTTATCGGCCGCTAAGGGGATGGGATTTGTGACAGGACATCCGGTGGGACGCTGGTGTCGCGAAGCGTTGTTTTTTATGGTGTGGAGTTGTCCTCAACCCGTCGTCAACGCACAGCTGTGCCAATTGGCTGGGATTTCAACGGATTAGGATTGGGAACTGATGGAAGAAACTCATATCACCTGGCATGATCATTCGATCTCCCGTGAACAGCGTGAAGCATTAAACGGCCATCGAGGCTGTGTTGTTTGGTTCACTGGCCTGAGTGGATGCGGTAAGAGTACGGTTGCTAACGTGGTGGATCAAAAACTCCATGTTCGTGGCATACGAACCTTCGTGTTGGATGGAGATAATGTTCGGCACGGGCTCAATGCCAGTCCTCAGATTCTGGCGCCGCTTGGAGCCGCTTATGCAGAGCGATTTGGACTCGGTTTCTCCGCCGAAGATCGTCAGGAGAACATTCGTCGAGTGGGAGCGGTGACAGAATTGTTCGCTGCCTCGGGACTGGTGACGTTAGTTGCTTTCGTTAGCCCCTATCGTGCGGATCGGGAAAGTGTCCGGGGACGGATTGAAGCTGCACGAGCTGGCGATTTTGTCGAGGTCTTTGTGGATACGCCGCTGGAGATCTGTGAAGCCCGGGACCCGAAGGGGCTTTATAAAAAAGCCCGAGCGGGCGAAATAAAAGGGATGACCGGAATCGACGATCCTTACGAGACGCCGGAAAACCCTGAAGTGCATTTGCTATCCGGCGAACAGACTCCTGATGAACTGGCGGATCAGGTGATTGCTCAACTCGAATCGTCAGGCATCATTACCGAAAAATCAACAAGCTGAAAACAACGATATTAGAACAAGGAATAACAGATGGCAATCGTAGAAGGTCAACCCGCACCGGTATTTAGTCTGCCCGATAAAGATGGCAATAAGATTTCGCTCACCAGTCTGCAGGGGAAAAATGTCGTACTTTATTTTTATCCCAAGGATGACACTCCCGGTTGTACGAAGCAAGCTCAGGGGTTCCGTGATTTACACACGCAGTTTGAAGCAGCCAATACGGTCGTGCTTGGAGTGAGTCCGGATGGGGCTCAGTCCCATGATGACTTTATTTGTAAATATGAACTTCCGTTTACACTGCTGTGTGATGAAGAGAAAACAGTACTGAATGACTACGATGCGTGGGGAGAAAAAGTCCGCTTTGGTAAGAAGTCGATGGGAGTCATTCGTTCGACCGTTCTGATTAATGAGACAGGACAGGTTCAAAAGCATTGGGCGACTGTCAAAGATGCCGGAGCCCATCCTGCGGAAGTGTTATCACTGTTAACAGAAGCGTAACCAATGTGCCCGTGATGTGTGATAAAATCGGGCAACGGTAAATCTAACTTACTTATTTGAAGAGAAATGACTCATGAGTTCCTGGAAAAACCTGACAGTATTTAGCATGTTGCTGCTGTCGTTAATCATCGTAAAAACTTCACTGGCCGAAGTACCGTTAAATGGTTTAACAGAAGCTGAAAAAAGGAGTGGCTGGGAAGTCCTGTTTGATGGAAAAACGACAGACGGCTGGCGTAATTACAAAAAAGACAGTGTGGGAGATGGTTGGCAAATCAAAGACGGAGCATTGGTTCGCGCAGCCGGTGGTGCCGGTGACATCATCACAGAAGAAAAGTACAAGTACTTTGAACTGTTCCTGGAATACAAAATCTCTAAAGGTGGTAATAGTGGAATCATGTTCCACGTAACTGAAGAGTACAACGCACCGTGGCAGACCGGTCCCGAAATTCAGGTTCAGGATAATGTCGATGGCCATGATCCTCAGAAATCAGGCTGGTTATACCAACTCTATAAACCCAAAAAGCCAGCCTGGGCGACGATGTTCGAAGAGCAAGTTGGTTTTAAGGGAATCGATATGGATGATGCGACTCGTCCCGCCGGCCAATGGAATGTCGTCTATTTGCGAATCGGCCCCAAGAATTGTGAAGTCCAGATGAATGGAGTGCATTACTACTACTTCGAAGTAGGTAGTCCTGAATGGAACGGACTTGTCGCCAAAAGTAAATTTGCGAAATATCCGAACTTCGGAAAAACTGGAGAAGGACATATCTGTCTACAGGATCACGGAAATCTGGTTTCGTATCGCAATATCAAGATTCGCGAAATTGAAGAAGGCAAGTCTCCTTCGATTTCAGATGAAGAGATTACTCTGAATACCGTGGAAGCCTTTCCCGGGATGACCTGGGAAGACTTTGAAGGAGTCGATGAGGATGGAAAGATCCAGGACATGCGTCCGGTGGAACTGATCCATCCCGGCGACGGAACGAACCGACTGTTTGCTTTGGATCAACGCGGACGTATCTATTCGATTGACGCCACGGGTAAACAGAAGGTAGCTAAGGTCATTCTTGATTTTCAGGATCGCTGTCAGCGACACGATGCAGCGGGTAATGTCAATGAAGAAGGTGCTCTGGGAATGGCGATTCACCCGGACTTTAAAAAGAATGGTCACGTCTTTGTTTATTACTCCTCCAATAAATCCAACCTTAAAGATGGTCGTGTGTCCTATCTCTCGCGTTTTACAATGGACGTGAAAACAGGTGTGGGTAAGGCGTCGAGCGAAGCGGTCATCATGACAATCCCACAACCGTTTTCAAATCACAACGGTGGGCCCATGACATTCGGGAATGATGGTCTACTTTACATTGGAATGGGCGATGGGGGCGGTCGTAACGACCCCACAGGTGAAGGTCAGGATTTAAGTTCCTGGATGGGATCCATTTTGCGCATTGATGTCGATAAACCGACGGCAGCACGGCGATATAGTATTCCTGCGGATAACCCGTTTGTAGATGTAAAGGGTGCTAAACCGGAGATTTATGCTTATGGTATTCGCAACCCTTGGCGTATCGCCAATGATCCGGTCACCGGCGCTATTTGGATTGGTGATGTCGGGCAAGATCAGTGGGAAGAAATCAACATCCTGCAGAAAGGTGCCAATTACGGATGGAGTGCTCGCGAGGGAAGCTATCAGTTTGGTAATGCTCCGGTTGATCCAAAACTGGAAGTAACAGATCCGATTTTTGAATATGATCACCAAATTGGAAAGTCGATTACCGGAGGCTATGTCTACCGGGGAAAGGAATTTCCTGAGCTTCAGGGAGCTTACTTCTATGCCGACTATATCTCCGGCAGAATCTGGGCATTGAAGTATGATGTCAGGAAAGAGAAAGTGATTTCCAATATCGAAATTAAATCCACAGGCACTCCAGTGATGGCATTCGGGTTAGGAGTCGATGGTGAAGTTTATTACACTGTCGGTGCAGCTAGTGGTCGTTGTATTTATAAGTTCAAGCGACCTTAAGGAACGCTTTTGATGGCATCACGAAAATCAAAAAGACCTGTCGCTAAATCGGCAGGTCTTTTGATAGCTACCTGTCAATTCTCGGTGGAAGCAGATATTGCTCATAACCGGGATTGTGTTTTGAGGCAGATGAGACGAGCGGCAACGTTGGGAGCTCGTGTTGTTCACTTTTCAGAATGCGCGCTTAGTGGCTATGCCGGTGTGGAATTTGATTCCATCGATTCATTGGACTGGGATCTGCTAACAGCTGCCACAGAACAGATTTTGGAGCTGGCAGGCGAGCTGGGAGTCTGGGTACTTTTGGGTTCGACACATCGACTCTCCGGAAAGCACAAACCTCATAATTGCGTTTATGTCATTTCAGACGCCGGCAAAATTGTGGAACGCTACGATAAACGATTTTGTACTGGTACGGATGGCAAAACTCCGACGCTCGACCTAATCCACTACTCGCCCGGTAACCATATGACCACTTTTGAAGTGGATGGGTATCAATGTGGCGTGCTGATTTGTTACGACTATCGGTTCCCGGAACTCTATCGGGAATTGAAAACGGCTGGCGTTCAAATCCTGTTTCAGTCGTTTCATAATGCCAGAACTTCGGTGGTGGCTGATCAGGAATATAACATCTGGAAAACCATTGTGCCGGCAACGATGGCATGCCGTGCAGCAGAAAATCACATCTGGATTTCAGCTAATAACAGTACCACCAGGCCCTCTCGTTGGGGCAGCTTCGTGGTGAGACCCGACGGAGCCATCATCAACAAGTTACCTTTGCATAAACCGGCGGTCATGGTCAATGAATGTTTCTTTGATGATTCGTTTTATGATGCGCCGGGCCCGTGGCGTGATCGAGCGATCCACGGCAGGCTTCATAGTGGGTGCACTGTCAAAGACAAACGTAGTGCCGACCGCACAATTCTCTAGTGATTATAAGCTCTACATAAATCCCTCATTTCACATTTGCTACAATAGTGTGTAGATGATCTTTTAGTGATTCTTTGTGAACCGATAAAGATCATCGACAAGGCGGCCCTGACTGCAGTTGGGGTGATTCTGGTACTGCAGACTTATTGTGAATGGTTTTATTTGTCTATTGATATTTGAGGATCAATTGTGATGTCTTATTTAAGGAATGGTTGCGCACTGTTGTGCGTCATATTTTTAATAGGGGTGCCACTTTCCGCCTTGGCTCAGGATGTTGCGGCTCCGAATGCCGAAGAGCAGGTTGAGTTGGCGCCGGGTGAGTCAGAGGATATTTCCACCGAAGACGGCTATGCCAGTGAATCGCTGAGCCCTGAAGAAGAAAATCAGGAGTTAGCGGATCAGGAGGTGGTGAATGCTGCCCGCGCCGGACATACCGGCTGGATGCTGGTCTGTTGTGCCTTAGTTCTCTTTATGACCGCGCCTGGCTTGGCGATGTTCTATGGTGGCCTGGTAAGGAAGAAGAATATTGTTTCGGTGTTGATGCAATGTTTGTTCCTAATGGGGCTGATGAGTGTTGTATGGGCTATCTGTGGATTTAGCTTTGCCTTTGGTGGTGAAGGATTATATTTCGGCAATACAGATCATCTGTTCATGAAAGGCTTAACGATGGCGGACGGCAGTCTCAATTATGAGATCAGTTCAGATGTCTCGGATTTGACCTTTGCTATTTTCCAGGGGATGTTCTTTATCATTACGCCTGCTTTGATTTGTGGAGCGTTTGCTGAACGAATGAAGTTTAGCACGATGGCCCTTTTCTCTGTGCTGTGGGGACTCATTGTCTATTGCCCAATCTGTCACTGGGTATGGGACGGTGGAATTCTAGCTCACGGTGAAGAAACCTCCTGGGCAGGTGGAGCTCTTGATTTTGCTGGTGGCACTGTCGTTCATATTAGTTCCGGCGTTTCAGCTTTGGTCGCTTGTATTCTCATAGGTAAACGAATGGGATTTGGCTCAGAACCAATGCCGCCTCATAACCTGACTTATACCGTGCTCGGTGCTGCCATGCTGTGGGTTGGATGGTTTGGATTCAACGCAGGAAGTGAACTTGCCTCCAATGATGCCGCCACGATGGCGTTTGCAGTAACTCATCTTTCCGCTGCCGCTGGTGTCGTTGGTTGGACAGTCCTTGAATGGGCTGTGCATAAGAAACCGACTGCTCTGGGAGCCGCCTCCGGTGCCATTGCCGGACTGGTTTGTATTACGCCTGCCGCTGGATTCGTTCAGCCGATGCCAGCAATCCTCATGGGATTCATTGCCGGCATACTGTGTTTCTTTGCCGTGACAACCATGAAAAATAAACTGGGGTATGACGATTCACTGGATGCCTTTGGTGTGCATGGAATCGGTGGAACCATTGGTGCTTTGCTTACAGGAATCTTTGCCAGCAGCCAGGTTAATGGTGTAGATGGCAGTGTTGAACAATTCACGGGCCAACTAGTAAGTGTTATTGTTACGGTTGTTTACGCAGGGGGCGTGTCATGGATCCTGCTTAAGATACTGGATAAAACCATGGGCTTGCGAGTTGATGAAGAGTCTGAAACAAGAGGCTTGGATCTTAGCGAACATGGTGAAGAAGGATATATCTGGCTTTAAGCCACCCCTTCAGAGAATAATTACCAGAGAGATCCCGGTGGCCACCGCCACCGGGTGATTTCTGCTTTGCAAATACAGGAGAGCGAACATGAAGAAAGTGGAAGCTATTATCCGGACTCACAAACTGGACGATGTCAAATCGGCGCTTGTTGAAGCAGGTATCGAAGGCATGACGGTATTGGAAGTACGAGGTTTTGGGCGTCAGAAAGGTCATACCGAGATGTATCGAGGTACTGAGTATGCCGTTGATTTTGTTCCCAAAGCCAAGCTTGAGGTCATTGTTGCTAATGAAAAACTTCAGGATGCCATTAATGCCATTCTCAAAGCTGCTCAAACCGGCAATGTTGGTGATGGAAAGATCTTTGTTTCAGACATCGCTGATTCAATTCGAATTCGTACCGGAGAAATGGGTGAAGAAGCACTTTAAGTGCTGAACACACATCGAGTGAACTCGAAAAGGCTGGTGAGGAATCACCAGCCTTTTTCTATGGCTCAAATTCGATCAGATCGAGAATCAGATTTTCATATCGGGGGTCGTACTGGTATCCCCGTTTGATATTCAGATCGAGGTCGAGCAGGTTTTTACGATACCTGGGAAACAGCCCGACATGTTTTCGGTGAGGAATACATGATGGCGGGATTGGATAATCACTACCGTGAATAATGCGGCTGGTTACCGATTTAGGTTCGGCGGCGAGCTTGCCACAGGCATTGAGCCGCACCAGGCCTGCCATGACGGCTGTGTCTCCATAGAGATTGTCATACTGATGCATCATCTCGATGAAATGCGGATAGTAGTCCTCCCGATCCCAAAATGCACAAGTGCCACAGTGAGCCGCAATGATGTTTCCGCCCTGATCGAGAGCACGGGAAAGTTTTTTGGGGTCGGTGAACTTTTGCGAGACGACTTTGCAGGAATGTTCATATCCCGTATGGAAGATCAGAGTAATTCCGATCTCAGCCGCATGCTTGTAAAATTCTTCAAATTCGCCGAGGTCCGGGCTGACGCCCTGAATCGCGGTATGAATTTTTACGAGTTTGCAGCCGGCCTGCCTAACCCGGTCCAATTCCTGAATGGCATCTTTGCGTGATGGATTGATACTCGTACAGGGAATGATCTTGTCCGAACGAGTTGCTAATTCTAAGACGTAGTCGTTAGAGACATAGAAGTGGGTGCGTTCGTAGTCGATTTCCACTCCGTCTTTATAAATGGCATCCTGAGCGAACAGCACGATATAATCGAGTTCTGTCGATTCCAGATCTTTGAACAATCGATTGTAAATCTTCTCTGAGATCGAATCTCCCCGTTCCTTTTTAATTCCCGAAAGGCGCAGTAGTAATTTGGAGATAATGGATTTCTGAGTTCTTTTGGAAAGGAAGCCTTCAGTTGGGTTTTCACCCCAACAGAAGATGTGCGTATGAGCGTCAACACTGAGTTTTGAATAATCCATAGTCAAAGTTGTTTAAGCAGGATCTGGGCTGTTTGATTTGGTGCGTAGGAACAGCAAAAACTTGGTTAGGGCGTAACCCAGAGAAGTGATAACTGCAAGATAAAATAGAATCAAAACCCAAGTACCAACGACGGCTGTCAGACCGTGGCGTTGATATTCCATCATAAAAGTAATGCTGGATCGATTCAGCGTATTTGCAAAACGTTCAAAATTCTCTCCGGTATGATCTCCTTCGTAGATTTCCAGCGAAGCTGGTTGTAGTTTATTAAGTCGATCGGTATCCAGCCAGGCGACCAAATCGTATTGTGGCTCTTTTCCTGCGCGTACGTCGGCAATGAACTGCCTGGCAATTTCATGTGCCGGCAATGTTCTGCGGCCCATGACTTCAACGATGGGGAAATCCAATTTGGCATTTTCACCATTCCCGCCGTAACAGCGATAAATAACCTCTGTGCAGACTAACGTGTTAGGCGTATCAAAATCGAAATTAAAATCGTATTGACGTCCTTCATAGAAAAATGCTGAGGCGATGGCT
>DEAW01000133.1 GCA_002348315.1 Planctomycetaceae bacterium UBA2972
AATTCACGTTTGCTTTGGAGATTCCCCCCCCAGCGATTGGAAGCTGAGGTCTTACGAGATTCAATTCTCAGAGCCAGTGGAAAACTCAATCCCAAGCAATTCGGAGTCCCGTTCAGTTTCTTTGAAGAAAGCAAAAGTCAATTTTCCAGGCGCGTCCCCTTAGCACAATTCGATACGGAGGGTTGGAGAAGAATGATTTACGGTGAAAAGGTTCGACTCGAAACAGTTGGGGTGTTTGGCGTTTTCGATTGTCCGGATTCCAGTCAAATGACGCCCAAACGATCAAATAGTACTTCGGCCGTACAGGCGTTGGCTTTGTTCAACAGCCACTTCATCAACCGACAGGCGGGATTTCTAGCGGAATCAGTTGCGTCTGAGGAATCCCCTAATTTAGAGCTAGCCATACGAAATGCATTTCTTCGAACAATCACCCGACAGCCTACCGAAGAGGAACTGACGAAGTTACGTCCTTTCGTCAAGGAACATGGCTTGAAGGAACTAGGCAGAATCTTATTCAATCTTAATGAATTCGTTTTTCTTTATTAGGCCCTCCCCACATTACAATGCGCAAACAATTATTAGATCGCAGACACTTTCTAAGCCAATCTCAATTCGGTTTGGCTGGCATTGCGCTCACATCCCTGCTTCATTCACAGCAATTGTTGGCTGAGGGAAGTATCGAATACGATCCTGTCCACCCATTTAAGTCACGGCCAGCCCAACTGACTCCACGTGCTAAGAATTGCATTGTTGTCTTTTGCGCTGGAGCAGTCAGTCATGTCGATTTTTGGGAGCACAAACCAGAGTTAATAAAATATCACGGCAAACCCTTACCTGGAAATGAAAGACTGATCTCATTTCAGGGTGAAAATGGTGCTTTGCAAAAGCCTCTTTGGCAATTTAATCCATGTGGTGAAAGCGGTAAAATGCTTTCCAGTTTGGTACCCCATATCGGAAAATGTGCTGACGATATCTGTTTTCTGCATTCGGTTCATACCAAATCAAGTACACATGGTCCGGCAGAGAATTTAATGTCGACAGGATTCAATCGCGAGGGCTATCCCGGCATCGGCGCCTGGGTAACCTACGGACTCGGAACGGAGAACCAAAATCTTCCCGCCTTTGTCGCGATTGAAGATCCACGGGGAACTCCGCAATCCGGGGCGAATAACTGGACTAATGGATTCTTACCTGCGGCATTTCAAGGGACTCCGTTTAGTACGACTAAACCAATCAACCACCTTTCACCACCTGTCGAAGCGCGGCCCGGTAGTAACCGGATGAGTCTTGACATTTTGAACGAGCTCAACCAGTCTCATCAAAAACGCTACAAGCAGGACACTTCATTAGCCGCTCGCATCTCCAGTTATGAACTAGCAGCGAGGATGCAACTCTCAGTTCCCGATGCTATAGCAGTCGATAGGGAACCGGACCATGTCACCTCCCTTTATGGCGCTAATTCTAAGAATCAGATTAAGGCAGACTTTGCGAAAAACTGCATCCTCGCTCGCAGACTTATTGAAAGAGGAGTGCGCTTCGTTCAGTTATTTAACGGCGCCTATGCTTCAGGAGGAAAATTAAACTGGGACACTCACAATAGTATGCCTGATTTAGTTCCTGGACACGCTGAAGTTCTGGACCAACCCGTAGCAGGCCTCATTCAGGACCTAAAGCAACGTGACTTGCTTAAAGACACACTGGTTGTTTGTTGCACGGAATTTGGTCGTATGCCGATGTTTCAATTAGGGAATAATGGCAGGGACCATAATCCAGAGGGCTTTACTATCTGGCTTGCCGGCGGTGGGGTCAAGGGCGGAACCTCTTATGGTGCCACAGATCCGTTTGGCTATAAAGCTACGGAGCATCCATTGGAGATTCACGACGTACATGCCACCATACTTCACTTACTCGGTTTAGATCATGAACGCCTTACCTATTATCACAACGGATTACAACGGCGGCTCACCGACGTGCACGGCCACGTGATCAAGGATATTTTGGCGTAAGTCTATGCGATCCGTCCTACCAACATGTCTCCTGCTAGCTATGTGCATTTTGACTTGTTGGCTGGCGTCCCAATCATTTCTAGAACCTAGCCAACTATCTGCCGGGCGCGCCTTTGTCGGATGGATTTGTGTTCTCTCAACGCCCGCGGTTTTTTCCGGCACTGCTATCTGTGTTGCTTTTTCGCAAGGCAGTGTATCGATCCGTCTCCTTTCCGGTTGCTGCATCAGTTATCTGTATTGCTTGTGCTCACTTATAATTCTCGGAAAGCTATTGGCTGGAGAAACTATGCCCGACACCATAGAGTTAATACTTTTTTCAGCAACCCCTATTTTTCTATGGTTATCGGTAACTCTTGTACTCGCTAGCCATCGTATTGCCGGCCGGCGCTGGCATCTAATACAGGGAGAATGTGCACCTACTCTTATCCGGCCGCGGCTGCTTGTGCTTCAATGGCTAATGCTCGGCACAGGGGTTTACTATCTTTATCATTGGCTTGAACCGACGATCCCAAATGCTACGATACGATTCCTTCTCGTATACCAACCCGAAGTAAACGCGAATCTTGCATTAGTTTGGATTGTTACAAGCACCATTGTTGTGTTGCTATTCCATGCCGTCCGGTTAGGGCGAATACATCTTTTCGAACGCATGCCTTCTCTCTTCTGGCAGTACATGCTTGCTGGATTACTCTTTGCTGTTATCTGTATGGCGATAATGTCAATCTCCGTCCGGCAACTTAGATTTGGTTCACGCTCGTATTACGAAAGGATCATTACGTGGGGAGGCCTAACTTCCTTTATCTTTACGCTAGCAGGGATCTGCTTTGTGGCTGCCTGGATGACCGTGAGCCCTGCTTCGAACCGGCTACTGGCATCCCGTAAACGTTGGACAGCTATGTTTTTATTCTCTTTGTTGGGCTGGCCATTGCTAATGGGGGGATGGGCCCTCCGACTAGCTGGATTCCGATTGCAACGCACGCTACCAGGAAAGCAGCTTCGTTACTCTAACCGATTAGATATTGGTATGCCGTTGATCCTCCTGGCCTTTTCCTGCTTGGGGCACTATTGTTTCCGCGAATCCGGGCTCACTAACCAATTCCAGGACCAGATGTTTAACCACAATGTTCGAGACTTCGTAACTGATGCTGACTATATCGACCACCTTCGACGCCGACGGGTGCCGCTACTCACGACACAACCTACGGGTTTCAACTTCGATCTATTGGCAGGCCGATTCGTAACTGGGCGCTGGTTACTCGCTTTAAAACCATATCATCGCATTCATCGCTTTTTCGTAGATGCCGACGACTCTCCGAATCTAAATGACGCGTATTTCGGTGCTCTAACACAACATGCAATCCGGCGTTTGGAAATCGACGGGAAGCTAGACTTTGATCTGTCCTTTATTTCCCAGCTAAACGAACTGGAACACCTGAGTTTAGAGAACTTCTCGCTATACACTGATTCCATGTTATTCCAGGATTGTCCAAATCTATCTACGTTGGATTTTCGAAACGGCTACGTTGACCGGAGCGTCCTCTATCCGTTATCCCAGATTCCTGCTATGACCTCGATTCAGTTTAGGGATGTTCAGATTTTAGGCGGAGCAAAGCATGCACTACAGCACACCACCTGCTTACGGGAGCTCACGCTAATAGGTGATTACCACACCAACGAAGTCTATGAATTACTTTCACAGCTGCCAGCTTTACACAGCTTTCGCACTTCCGTGCCACCAACAGCTTCAGATGTACAACGGTTGTCCATAACTACAGGTTTGCGTAGCTTTACAATTGCCGGGCCCGCCGAATTTAATCCAACCCAAATCCGCTTGATCCTTAAAGACAGGCCCCATTTACAAATAAGTGGAATCTTAAAGTCGGTTCACGGGACACGTATAAGAGCAAAAATAACTAGGGATTCATTTCCCCATTGGGCGCAACAACTGGGCTGGGACTAGTACGATTTAGTCTATTCAAACACGAGCGACCGGATGGCAGCGTTTACAAATTCCCGTGTGCGTTCTATCCCATGTCCTTCGCCTACTAATTTGTAGTGAGTATACATGGCTTCGGGATAGTCGTATTTAAATATTCCAGGCCCTACGGCCTTACCATCCCGATCAGCGATCTGCTGACCACGATATCCAAAGGCTGTAGCAAATGCGTAGGCGGTATCTTGTGCCGATAGATGCGGCACATTACCTCGATTTCCACCTTGATAGGGGACGACACGATCATCCGTCCCGTGGAAATACAGTACTTTAGGTCCGCGTGTTGGTTTCACTTGCTGATCGTAGAGGTTTTTCTCTTTTTGACTGGAAACCCAAAAGGCACTGTCGTGATATTGCTCTTCGACCATACTCGCCACAAGACAGACGGCCTTCTGAAACGGCTTACGCTCCATTTCAATCAGCAAACGATGAACTAAACCACTTCCGTTCGAGGAACCGATGATCGTGACATTCTGTAAATCAGCATCCATCACGCGGGTTCGTAAATGCTCAATGATCTCCTCGAGAAATTCGACGTCCGGTGCCTCACTTGACTCTTCAAATACATTCCAACTACGACGATAACCCTGTGGGCAAACAAAAATGACATCACTGAGAATGTTTTTGTAGTGATTAATCGCGTTGTCCGCCTGCCCGCCATTTCCATGGAGAAAAATTACAACAGGCAGTTTCATTTCAGCCTTAACTGGCATGCGTATCAAGACTCGTCGCGCCCAACCACCCGGTTCTTGATGCCAGACCTGACGGATTCTAAACTCTTGTACACGGGTTTGCGGACGCACGATAGGTGCAGGTCGCCCCATAGCCACGATATGCTCTTTAATTGAAATCTTACCGTCGTTATTTCTATCGTTTCGAGGAAAGAGTTGACGAAGATTCGGAGGTACTTCCGAAATGACTAATACACCATCACCATTTTTATCCCAGGATTTAAATACATCGAGCGCTTTAGTCTGACCCCGTAAATATGGGGATGTGAAGATTACCACTAACAGGACGACCGTAAGTCTAACTCTTGGCACAACACACCTCTTTGCAATAGAATCTACCGAACTTCTTATCCCAAATCATTAATCGCTAAAAGCTGGATGGATAGCCTGGCTGATTTTAGCTTAAAATATATATTCCCATAATTCTTGGATACTGGCATAAACTTTGACGGCAATTAAACAACATAATAGAAGATCATTCTTTCAGTCTGGTGGACTTGCTTTAGGCGCTATTTCCCCGCTTGGTCTTTCTGTGGACCAGCTGCTTCAGGCAGAAGCAACGTCTGGTGGCACCAGCCAAATCAATGTAATCTTCATGTTTCTTCAAGGTGGAGCAAGCCAGCTTGATATGTATGACATGAAGCCGAAGGCTCCCAGTGAAATACGCGGGCCCTACTTTTCTGCTAAGACCAATGTTCCGGGACTACAACTTAGTGATCAACTACCTCGCCTGTCACAAAATGCAGATAAATTCTCCTTAATCCGTTCGATGCACTCCTTTACTTCTAAACACGGTGAAGGCGATGTTCATATCATGTGCGGTACGCCGGTCGATAAGAATCTACAAGGCCCGGGGATTGGAGCTGTACTATCGCAACAACAACCTCAGTCAGCGCCTGTTCCGCCGTTTATCCATTTCGGCGACATGAAACACCCCCAGTATTCGGCACCTGGGTATGCTGGCGTATTAGGACGAAATTACGATCCATTTTTAATAAGACAGGATCCAAATTCATCAAAATTTAATGTGCGCGAATTCGATACCGCCGAGGACGTTGACGTCAATCGTTTGAGTGGCCGAAGATCACTACTCAAATCACTCGAC
>DEAW01000214.1 GCA_002348315.1 Planctomycetaceae bacterium UBA2972
CCGGATGAAGTCCGGGACCCGGATCCGAAAAATGCGTACATCAATACGATCGAACACATCGATTCAGAAGTAGGTCGCCTACTAGATACGCTTGATAAACTGCAACTGGCCAATAACACCTATGTCGTCTATACAACCGACAACGGCCCATGGTTACAATTTCGACATCACGGCGGATCTGCCGGGCCTTTACGTGAGGGCAAGGGGACAACCTTTGAAGGTGGGCAACGCGTTCCCTGTTTAGTTCGTGGCCCGGGAATCCCCGCTGGCACCGTTTGTGCTGAACTGGCTGGCACGATCGATTTACTGCCAACCATCGCATCGATCACCGGCAAACCCCTTCCGCGTAAGCGACAGATTGATGGAATGGACATTTCAGGTTTATGGACCGGACAAACGAAGGATTCACCCCGTAATGAGTTTATTCACTATACCTCTCGGGGCGAGATCGAAGGGATTCGCCAAGGCGACTGGAAACTGCTCATGAAGAAACCTCGTAATCGCAATAACGCGAACGCCGGGCAGGTAAAACCGACCCAAATCTATCTCTTTAACCTCGCCAAGGATTTGGGCGAGCAATCCAACCTCGCCGACCAGCATCCAGAGATCGTCGAACGATTGCGAATCCGGATGCTAGAAGTCGATGCTGAAATCGCCGAAAATGCACGTACTCCGTGGTTTAGCAATTAGTGCGGGAGTTTAAACTCAGAGAAGCACTTCACTAATAACCTCGCCTCGACTAACGACCGATGGTCGCCCTTCAGGCGTGTGTATTTCGGTTTGCGGTGCAATTCCCAATAAATGCAGGATCGTAGCGTGAAGGTCCTGTGGTTCCCGTCGGTACGACGTGGGAAAGCCTCCGATGTTGTCAGAGGATCCAAGTAAGACGCCTGATTGGACACCGCCGCCTGCTAACGCAACCGGATAGACATGCCCCCAGTGATCACGTCCGGCCCGTCCATTTATCTTAGGTGTACGTCCAAACTCACCCATCCAAACAACCAGAGTGTCTTCAAGTAAGCCACGTTGTTTAAGATCATTTATGAGAGTTGAATATGCTGCATCCATCTGAGGCATCAAGTCTTTCTTTAATCGTGCCTCATTACGGGCATGATTGTCCCACGCTGGCGCTGCTGACGTATCATGTTCCCATCGAGTCCAGTTGACCTGTACCAACCTAACACCAGACTCAACCATACGCCGGGCGAGTAAAACGCTTTGTCCGAACCGGTTACGCCCATAGGAGTCCCGTAGTAGGTCATCCTCTTGTTCGATCGCGAAAGCCCGCCGAGCCTCTTTGCTGCTGAGCATGTCCATTGCCCGTTGTTGATATCGATTCATTCTCGAAACAACATTGGAACGTAACAAATGATCCATTGATTGATTAAATTGACTGAGTAAGTCACCACGATTCCGCATGCGAATCGGAGTGACTCCTTCGCCCAAAGCCAGTTCGGAGATTTCAAACTCAGCAGCATTCGGGTCACACATAATCAACCATGGGTCTGCGTTTGCACCAAGCCAACCTGCTGTTTGACCTGACCAATTGATTTTCCCGGTATTCCAAATATTCTCCGGCAGTGTGATGGCCGCTGGCAAACGCCCACGATCTCCAAGAAGATGACGCACCTGCCCACCCAGACAGGGCCAATCATTTGGAGCTCCCCCTTTCCCGTCCGTCTCCCGATTTTTCGGCGTGTGAGGAACTCCGGTCAGCATCCAATATCCACTGGCCGAATGCGCGTTGTCATCAGTCGACATCGATCGAATTACAGCCAGATCATTAACCATGGCCGCTGTTTTTGGCATCAATTCTCCGACCTGAAAACCCGGTTGAGATGTGGAGATAGTTTTCAGCCCGCCCCGGATATTATCGGGCGCGTCCGGTTTGGGATCCCAGGTTTCATGCTGTGGAGGGCCGCCCATCAAGAACAGGACGATACAGGATTTTGCCCGACCAAATGTTTTGTCTTCCGGACTGATCGAATCGGATGCCAAGGTCGACCGTAGCAGCCCGTGCAGTGTCAATCCAAATGTACTAACGCCGCCAACCTGCAACCAATCTCGACGACCCATGGGATAACTGGTTTTTCGGTTTTTCATCTGCTTAAACCCAGCTGCTCCAATTGATGAATTGACATACCATTCTGGTATTCGTTAGGTAATACGTTCTTATATTACCTAGAGGCTGCGGCGTTTGCTGACCAAAGTGGCAATAAACTCCAGCCTCGACCCAATGCAGGAATTATAGCAAAATAAGAGTTAACACTTCACCAGCAGTCGAAGATGGCACATATGCCCTTGGGGATACACACCCCGAATGCTCTCTGTACACATCATGCAACTGCCAACAGAGCAAGTCAGTCTTAGTAAATACAGACGTCAAAAAAAAGTACGTCCCACACGAGTTAGGCATTCGGGCTCAAAGCAACATAATTATAGGTTCAAACGGTTCAGGGCTACTTCAATAGGGGACACCTCCAAGCACGACCTCACTGCCCTACTTTCGTCAATGTAACAGGGTACGCTTCTAAGGTTAGCTCCTGTTTTCTGCAAGACGGGTATGCTGCCCAAATCGGTCGCCAGCTTGTCCGGGTTTAAAAACGGTGACGGCACCCTGAGAAATGCAACGTGTGTTAAACGGGCACAAATCTGTGCGAAATTTTGGGGACGGTGGCGCACTCCATAGACAATTTCGAATCATTGTGGTATTTGATCATCCAACCGATCCATCAATTTGCCCAGGTCTTCAGATAAGTGCTGTTGACGTGTTAAATCATCGTCACCTTGTGAAATAAGAAATAATTCCTGCCGGTTGTTAAGCTATACGAATTGCCGTAATCTACGGAGTAGACTGCGTGTCTCCCACAGTTACCAAACAGGAAAGGATTGATTCTAAAAGAATTATACGCATCCGATCCTTGCGATATCGACTGCAAGATCATTATGGCTTGTTGACTCAGAACAGTCAGGACTTGGTCCCCAGTCAGAAAAGAGAACCGCTTTGCGTGCCTGACTTGGAGGGTTTTGAATGAACAAATTGATCTATCAGATACATGGGTGGCTTGGTTTGAATTTTGGCCTTGTGTTGTTCATCATCTGCCTTTCAGGAACATTTGCTGTTGTTAGTCACGAGATCGATTGGCTGTGTAATCCTGCGATTCGTGTTTCACCTGAGGGTGAGCGGCTCCCATGGTCGGCATTGCTGAATTCGGCGGAACAATACGCTAGTGGTAGTAAGATCCGAATGTGCTTTACTCCA
>DEAW01000147.1:0-73463 GCA_002348315.1 Planctomycetaceae bacterium UBA2972
ACCCAGACCAGCATGATGAAGATTGGATGGGCGACCACGGCCAGCTTAAAGCTGTTGGCACTTTTCGCAGTCAGCCAGTGTTGGAACAAGTGAGGGAACATACCTACGGATAGTGGTACGAAGAAGTATGTGAGGAACTTCCAGGGATTCATTCCACGCGGTGGATCGGGGGCCCACTTCGATGCGCGGTAAACGCCTCTCGCTTTCTTGTGAGTCCAGTTGTTCGGATCAGATGGATGACCGATCTTACCCTCGAACTTCTCCAGTCCGGCTTTATCAGTACCCGGCAAGCGTGGATACTTGTCCATCATCTCTTCATGTGTTAATTCATGATCCGAGTATATCAGCGAGTCTGGTTTAAGCCTGTCATCCTGTTCGAGTAGCGCTTTATTCTTTTCTTCAAAGCTAAGATTTAACAGGTTGTTCTTGGCGACAAATGCTGCTGGTGCACGGTCCACCCTGAGAAACGGAGGTAGAGGTGCCTTGAATTCATTATCGGCTTGTTTCTTTTGTTCATCTGTTAGCGAGAATTTTCCATGGCTCGTGGCGTAGTTATAGAAAGCAACGTTCTTCCAGGATTCCCATTTTTTCTTATAACTTGCATCATCTTGAGGATCTATTTCCCGCATCATCTTGGTCGGGTTCTTCTCAAGCACATTGGCTGTAGCTTGCTCCAGACCACCCAATTTATTGGAGACGATAAAGAAGGTAATTAAGCCGAGGATCATAAAGACGATCGTCTGAGCTGTGTTCGCCATAGCTGTTCCACGCATTCCACCAAAGAATACGTAGATTAGAACGACGATACAAATTACCAGAGAAGCCAACCATGGCGGCACTCCATAATCGTGTTCGGCAAAGGCTGTCTCAAAGGCACCTTCGGTAATACTGTTGATTACCACTCCGGATGCCATCACGCCGATCAGTAAGTAGGGAATGACTAAGCCAACAAGAATCGGAAACAGGATGACTCCGATTTTGTCACTTTCCAGACGATCGCGGAAAAACTCAATCTGAGTTGTGTAGCCGTATTTGCGTCCCAAATTCCAGAGTTTTACGCCAAGTACGAAAAAGCAAAGCGAGTGGATAATACCGCTGGAAGATGCCAGCAATCCGTAGACACCCGCCCCTTCTTTGAAAGATTCACCTGTCGAGCCAACCAACGCAAAAGCCGTCATGGTTGTTCCAAACAAAGACATCAATAACATGATCGGACCAATCGAGTGGCTGGCCAGCATGTAATCTTTACTGGTACCGCGGAAGAGCTTGCTGGAGAATAATCCCAGCCCTAATAGCAAACAGAGATAGATACTAATAATGATTAGCTGAGTCATAGTTCACCTCCCTCCTGTTCCGCATCGACTTCGGTAACAGCTACTTCTTGGTCATCATCCTCAAACTCGGGCCAGGCAATCTTGGTTGCCAAAAACCAGGTTGCACCTGCGCCGATTGAGATCCCAGCTTGCCAAAGTAATGCCATCGGCATGAAACCGAAAACCGGTTTCTTGTTATCCCAATTCCATACATCGTGGTGCAAAATAATCAGCAGGATAACCAGGCCGATAATAATCCACTTGCCCGTAGATTTATTCATAATTCGTTACTAGTCCGAAGGGTGAGAGGCAAAGGAGGAGGAGAATCCCTTTGCGGTAAACTACTAGTGTAATATTTAGACGGCTGGTCTGCCACAGTTTTCAAATGGTGAAATGTATTCTTGTTTGAGTTTTAATCGATTGGCTATGATGGCGCTTAAGCCGGTTGCATCCAAGACGACTCGGACTGCAACGTGCTGCATTCTGTCATCTTCCAGTCCAAGTTCCACACCGGTCGCCCGGTCACCCTCGAACGTAACCGTAGTGACGCGTGTCTTGTCCCGGCACTGAGCCCCTTTTTCTGCTGCATTATCGAGCAGCATTTGATCAAAAGCACCACGTTCGACTTGCCAGATTTGCGAGTTCTCGCGGGGGTCATGTTTTTCAAAAAAGAAGGGTCTCGATTCTTTCCCGCTATGACTTACAAACTGCACACTCAGCTTCTTAATGAAATCACTGTTGCGCATTTTGTCGAGCACGCCGAGGCGTTCGAAACTCCAAAAGGTTTCGGGCATGAGTTATTCGCCAACATGGAAACGAGGAACGGCTTCACGTTCCACGAGCAACACGCTGTAGCCGGCTTCTGCCACCAGTGCTGCAGTGGCACTCCCGCCGGGTCCGCCTCCCATAACCACACAATCGTAACTATCCTGCAGTGGGGTATCGTAAATCGTGTTGGTATTTCCTTCGCGCATTTATTCAGTTGGGCTAACCACTTCCAGAAGTTCGATTGCCGGTTCACCATTACAGTGAATCCAGCCAGTGCGTCCCCATACTTCCGTACCAGACGCAACATTAAATAGCTCGGCCAAATCCAGCCCCACGCTGATTTTCCAAAGTTCGGACAATTCAACGCGTCGTAAAACATCGCGATCGATGAGAATCCGACCCAGCGGCGTCCCTTCGCCAACAATCTCCTGCTGTACCTCTCCGGCAAGGTAGTCGAAGTTTAAACGCACGATTCCAAATTGGACGACCGAACGGTCCGATTGCTTCGTGAGAAGTATTTTGCGGCTGTAGTAGTTTGCCACATGCATCGATTCCAGCACCTGAACATCGACCAATTCGCCATAGTGAGATTCGACGGTGACCGTCATATGGTGTTCATGAGCCAGAAGTTTTTGATAGACGTCCGGCATATCCGCGGGATGTACTTTTTCAACCTGTCCGAATTCACCAGCTTCGGGGTAAAACAACCCGATAAGTGTGCTGAGATTTGGAGCGGGTGTATTTGAACTCACGGGGTCCAATTCCTTGACGAATTAGCGGCGGGATTCACTTAGGCGACGATGACCATAACGATTGTTAGGTGGGAAGTTAGGAAGCGTTTGTTTCCGGCACTTCGATGGTTGCGGGTACGAGTTGTTGCAGTTGTTCCTCGGGCCGTTCCAGAATCGAATCGATCAGGAAATACATTAGTCGCCGCAAATCTTCGGGTTGAATTTCATCGGCAATGGATTCCGCCCGTGCCTGGTGTTTATCTACCAGTTTCAGCGCAAAGGTAAATACATTGGCTTCTTCGTACAGATGTTTAACGCGTTCGATCCGTACGGCCGGGTCCGCTTCGTGGTCTTCACGACAAAGGTCAAGCAGTTCGGTGCGTTTTTCTTCAGCGAGTCCTTCCAGTGCCAACGCGTGCAGGACGGTTGGTCGACCTCCGAGTACATCTCCGCCGGCAGCCATCTTGTTAAAGTCGTCACCCTGCCAGTCCAACAGATCGTTAAGGATCTGAAAGGCGACTCCCATGTTACGAGCGAATTGTTTGACTGGTTCCCGGTATTCACCGATGGGTTGAGCTAATCGAATTCCGGAAAGCATGGCAGCTTCAAAGGCCGGAGAGGTTTTCAGTGCATAGACTTTAAGAGCATCGATTGGCTTGAGCTGTTTATCCAGCGAATCTCGCCAAAGCAGTTCCGCTCCCTGACCTTCGGACAACTTCGTATGTGCTTCGGCTAATACATCCAAAATATCAGCAGTGACGTTTGCTCCCAGAGTGGCTGATTCCGTGCTGACAAATCGATAGCCCATGCCAATCATATAGTCGCCAATGTTAATGGCAGTGGGAATTCCGTACCGGTTATGCACGGTTTCTTCACCGTAACGGAACGGATCATTGTCTTCGATGTCGTCATGAACGAGTGAGGCTTTATGGAAAGTTTCAATCGACATGGCACAGCGTTTTACGGAATCCGTCCAATATTCGATTGTCTTGGCACCATCCCGCAACGTCGCCTGACCACCAGTCAACGCATCGTAGGTTGCCAGAGTGATGAAAGGCCGAGAGTGCTTCCCGCCTTTACTTAGAAAGTCATAGGCCACCGCTTCAGTCAGTGCGATGGGGTCGATTTTCCCCAGTCCGTTCCCATCGACTTCACTAAGTCGTGGGCCACCACGCATCCGGGGGATGATCCTTTCAAGTTCATCCGGCTCGAATAAATCCATGGATGCACGCATCAAATGTAGGTAGGTACGAGTTTGTGGGGCTGTGTCGTCATATTCAATCTGGATCATTTCATTGACCCAGTCTTCATCAACTGCAGTGTTTCTACAGTCATCAGATAGAAGTGGCACAGCCATACAGGGAATCCCAGCGAGCAGGATTTTATCGATGGCCTTTTCCAGGACATTCAGGCAGGCAACACCGACGATCGCATCGACATATCCGGAGACGATAATTTTATGGACGATTGGCGAGCCTTCGGCCACCAGTACACGATAGCCCATGTCTTCGGCCATGCCACGGAAATCGGCAATACTGCAGGCACCGCAGGTTTTACAATCCAGCCCGAATTGATCGTAATCAGCGGGGCAACCTTCGGCATGCTTGAGGCAATGTGGCAATAAAAACAGCCGTCGGCTAGGCGGCACAGCTGCGACTTGCTCACGCCAAAACTCGGACGCGAACATCACCATCGTCCAGCCCAGATAACCTTCGGGAAGATCCAGTTCGTCAAGAATCTTACGAACCTCGACCTCCATCTCATCCTTGGTCATGGGGCGGGATTTATCCACACCGTCACAAATGGCCTGACACTTGGCACGTACCGCTTCGCGCATTTGCTTGGACTCGGGAACTAACTTCAGATGAGAAGTTTTCCGTCGCTTAGACTTGCGTTTCGGTTGATCGCTGTCGGCTGAGGCATTAACGGATCCATCAGCAGATGATGCAGTTGCCAAGTTAATGCAGTCCTTTATGAATGTCGGAGTTCTGATCTGTGTTTCCAGCCGAATCACTAATGCGACTCAAGGCGGTACCCAGTATAGAAACCGTAAAAATCAGTGGATATAACCTCTCATGATACCACAGCTTCGCAAAGTAGAAACCAATCGGTGAACAATCAAGATACCTGTCAGTTTCGACTCGATTTATTAACCATGCAAGTCCCTTATCCGTCGTGGCCGCGAACTGTTCAAATTCGGGGCTTTGCAGTAAGGTTTCCAATGCCAGCGTCGTTTCTTCAATACTGCTGCCATCCCGCTGATTGTTCAATTTCCCGGAATTCAGTTTTTGATGAGCGACGCCGCTTCCCCACCCTCCATCAATATTGATCGCAGCATCAAGCCAGCGATATCCACGTACAGCTGCATCTTCGGTAGTTCGCTTCCAGGCCACATAGGCCAGCAATACTTTGGATGTACCGTACACAGGGTTTTCTTCCTGTGGATGATCCTGATTACCAAACCAGAGCGGAAACCAGCTTCCATCGGCCTGTTGTTGAGAGGCCAAATAACCAAATCCCTCGTCAACCACCTTTTGCAATCCTTTTGGGTTGCTGGCAAAGAGGCCATCTCCAGCAAGCAACTCAGGTTCCCATGCTTTGAGTGCTCGTAAAACATGAGCCGTTAAGTCCGCTCCACTTCGGTCAAATGGCAGCGTACCCCAGCCACGACAGAAAGTGGGCCAGCCATGGTCTCGATTTTGCAGGTTGAGCATCCAGCGAATTCCGGCCATCGCGGCCTGTTGAATGCGAGGTAATTCGTCCTGATCAAATGATTCCGAACGGCGAATGCAATCCAGAGCAAGTATCGCTCCGGGTGTGTCATCACAATCCGGCACAGCACCGGACAGGTCGCTCCAACCCCACCCTCCGGGATCAGCTCCGGTAAACGGATGCACTTCAGTGTTTTGGCAGCTCAAAAGCCAATCGGTGAGCCCCAGCTTTGCAGTATCGACGCTATTGGCATCAAGCGCTTTGATAGCAAGAGAGGTATTCCAGGTCGCCAGATTTGTGTCAATCGGCCAACTTCCATCCGGCCTTACTGTATCCAATAAAAAGCGGACGGCGTTTTTGGTCACGCCGTGATCCGCTCGTCCGGTCGATATAAGACTCATGGCCACAAATGACGTCAAGGGAATGGCTTCCAGGTATCCACCGCTGGCGGGTTGCATGCGGTTCAGCACTTGGAGACTCTTCTTTACGGTCAATGACCGGATGAGCCGAGTCAGAGGATTCCATGGTTTGCGGTGAAAATACTTAGCCTGCCCGATGCCCACCAACGCCGGAATCGCGTAACTGACAACAGGTAATTTGAGGAATTTATAAAACGCCTGGGGAAAGCAGGCCAGTTCGAACGGTAGCGAGGCGACCGAAGACCAGGGTACCAGACCGGCAAGCGCTGCATTGGTAAGGATGGGAACGGCAAACGTTTTATCTTTACCGTATCGTTCTCTAAGTCCATCGATCCAGCCGAGACGATCTATATAGTCAGTTGCCGCGTTAACGATTTCCGGATATTCAGCTTCTAAGCCCGCCAAACGAATGGCTGAAAGGCCCAACATCGTAGTTGCAATGTTGGAATAACTAAGGATGGTGTCTCCCCAGCCACCATCCTCATTTTGATGAGTGGCGAGCCAGGCGACACCTTTGTTGATGAAATCTCTTAATTCGCCCGGCGTCGGTAATGAGTCTGAGTTGAGCGGATAGTGTTGATGAAGTAATGCGAGCGTACTTACGGCAGTCGCAGTGGAGAGTGCCGAAGTTGCCAATTCGCCTTCCCAGAAGACCTGTGAATCTCGACTGGCCAGTAATTTTTGACGAGCTTTGACAGCTGCCGCGTGTAGCCGGTCTCGTGAAACGGTCGTCGGATGAGAAGGGGGGGCGTTCACTTGCTACTGTGAGATGTACTTGAAGTACTCGTCAAATTGCGGGCTGGAGGCGGCGGCGTTGCAGGCAAAGGGGCAACGGCAGGAATGGTCAGCGGCTGTTTATATTTAGGGCAGGCGGTCTGACGTCCGGCAAACTGTTCGGGAACAGAGAAAGACGCGCCGCACTGACAGGATACATTGATAGACATAGATTACCCGGGCTTTTGAGGAGCTTCAGTTCTCGTATCGATCCATTTATCCGCCTGAAAATTGTTTGTATACGCTCCGTAATCGTTAAACCAGAACTTCTTAGCCAGACGATAAACCAGATTTCGTTCCCGAATTTCATTTCCAGGATTGTATTGAGAGGGACGGATTTCCATCTCATCCAATTCCTGCACAGCTTCACCACGAATTGTCGTATCTTTAGCTCCATGGCGTTCGGCCAGGTCTTTGAGCAGATCTGGTCGTTCCAGGATGATGCAACCGCGAGTACTTTCAGCTGCGACTTTACGGAAGTCAGTCAGGAATTCGGACTCATTGAAGACTTCCTTAAGCGGCCGGTCATCGTAGATCGATTCTTTTGAAAACTGGATGATGGGGCAGGGTTCAATGTCTCCCCAAGGGCTGATGTGATGAGTAAACCCAGTCGCTGCCGGACAGAGTGCATTCCCGTCTCCATCATGGTAGGCATCGATCATCACGATCGGTTTGCGTGCGCGTGTTTCCACAACGAACTTACGGACGTTGTATTGTTGCTCGGGAGTTAACGCCAGTTCGGGGCAGGCATCCGGTCCGACCGGTCGGTAGATATGGAACCAGCCGTACATGACACCCAGCTCAATGAGTCGGTCGATCCAGGCATCGTTGACCAGGTCTTCATAGTTAGTTTGACAAACGCTGGTGCAGACACCTGTTAACAATCCGGCATCCAGACAGTTGTGCAGTCCGTCCATCGTTCGATTAAGGACTTGGAGTTTACCGCGTCGTTCGTTGGAGACAATTTCCGTACCTTCGACGCTGATCAGCGGTGTCGCATTCCCGATGCGTTTCAGTTCTTTGGCAACGTCAGGATTGATGAAATGTCCATTGGTAAAAATTTGAAAATAGACATCACGGTTGTCTTCAAGGATCTGAAGAATCTCTTTATGTAAAAAGGGTTCTCCTCCAAGTAGCCCGAAAAAGGAATTACCCATTTCTTTGGCCTGCCCGATAATGTCGTTCATTTTATCGACGTCAATTTTCTCTTGCTTGGCGGCAACATCCACCCAACATCCCTGACAGCGAAGGTTACAGCTGTTGATGATCGAGATATAGAGAAATGGCGGGAAGAAGTCACCATGCTTCAGGCGTTTCTTATGCTTTTGAACAGCGCGAATACCTTTAAATCCGGCTTTGTAAGCCAGGTTCCATAGGAGCCGCTTGTTGGTGTTAAACAACAGGCGTTTAGCCATTCGGAGATACATCAGCAGAGCCAGTTACGATTGTGCGAAATTTGAAGAGTCTTCAACTACAGGTTTAAGTATAGTCTGCCAATACAGAGTTAGCACCTATCCAAACTGTACGTTGTACAACATAAGATGTTTCGGTCTTTGCAAGTCGGAATGTGCGTGATAGGTTAAAGAATTCATGAAATTGAAAACATGATGGCTGGTAGGCCGTCGGTAGTTTACTTGGTATTTCAGCACGGAAAAGATAATGGCAAAACCAAATCACAAAATCAAAAAAGCGAACCATGGTCGTCGACCAGCCAGTTCCAAAGCTCGTAAAGCAAAGCGTAAGCATATCAAGACTTAATTGTTCGAATTCACGACGAACCTGTTTCTAAGGACAGATTCATTTGGCTGATAAAGAACTACTTGTTGACCTCGATGCGATCGATTTGACGACTCCGATTGCAGATATCGAAGAGATTCGCCAGTACAACCCTCAGCGTTTCGAAATGGAACAGCTGACCGGCATTCTCTACGAGAATATGGAAGAAGGCGTAGCGGTAGCCTATAAGGATATTACCGACGACGACTTCTGGACTCGGGGCCACATGCCCAATATGCCGTTGATGCCGGGTGTTGTTATGCTCGAAGCCTGTGCTCAGGCTTGTAGCTTCTTTTGCCAAAAGAATGATATGCTGGGAGCGGATATGCTTGGGTTTGGCGGACTGGACGAAGTCCGGTTCCGCGATCCGGTTACTCCCGGAGACCGTCTGATCATCATGTGCAAGCTTATTAAAGCTCGCAGGAACCGCATGGTGGTCTGTAAATTTCAGGGTGTCGTAAACGGCAGTTTGGCGGTGGAAGGAGTTCTCCGGGGAATCCCGATTCCGACCGAACAATTGCAAGCCGCTCTCAACTCTAAATAACTCCAGTGCACTGAGATCTCATGGGGCGTCGCGCATTACCCAAACTCAATCCCAAGCTGGATTACAGTGATTACTACGACGAGATTGGTCGTCTGCCGGACGATTGGAAACTCTCGACACTGTTTGACCCAACCATTCCACTGGAAGTGGAATTAGGAAGTGGCAAAGGGCTCTTTATTACGACGGCTTCAGGCGTATGTCCCGAGCGAAACTTTCTGGGCATTGAAATACGTAAGAAGTATGCCAATTACTGTGCGGCCAAGATTTCAGAAGCCGGACGAGACAACGCTTTCATGTTGCAGGGTGATGGCTTACTGTTCTTTCATAAATTCTTACCGGATAAGTCGGTAGATGATGTGCATGTATACTTTCCTGACCCCTGGTGGAAGTCGAAACATCGTAAGCGCCGAGTGCTCAATGAGTCGTATATGCAGGATGTCATTCGTGTTCTGAAAGACGAGGGCAGGTTTCATTTTTGGACGGATGTGGAGGAATACTATCTTTCCACACTGGAACTGCTCAAAGAGTTCCCGGTTCTTAAAGGGCCTCAGCCAGTGACGGCGAAGCCGGCCGAACATGATATGGATTATCGCACGCATTATGAGCGTCGTACTCGGCGGTATGATCGTCCCGTTTATCGCAGTTTGTACGTCCGTGGGTGTTAATAGGCCCGAGCGTCATTCTTTTCCATGAAGTTGATGAACGATCGGTTGGCAACACGGTTCCCACCCGGCGTTGGATAGTCTCCTGTGAAGTACCAGTCCCCGGTGTGATTAGGGCAGGCCTTGTGAAGCCCTTCAATGGTTTGATACACAATTTCCACTTCTGCGTTCATATCAGGCGGGGTTAGGATTTTTCCGATACGTTTTGAGATTTCTTCGGGCGTGAATGGTTCGAATAATCGGACGACGTGATTCACAGTCTGAGAAGCAGGTTGATTCTCTTCAGCAAGACAAGCCTGATAAATCTCGTCTAGGATCTCCGTTTGGTCACGATCGTGTACTAATTCCACGGCCGCCTCGAACGCAACGAAATCAGCCATCTTGGACATATCAATTCCGTAACAATCGGGAAATCGAATTTGCGGGGAAGACGAGACGACGATGATCTTCTTCATTCCCAAACGATCTAAGATACGCAGAATACTGCTTCTTAGTGTTGTCCCCCGTACGATCGAGTCATCCAAAACTACCAGTGTGTCTTCCGGTCCGATGATTCCATAGGTTGTGTCGTAAACCTTAGCAACCAGATCCTCCCGGTCGGCATCTGCAGTAATAAATGTACGCAGCTTAGCATCCTTGGTCATTAGTTTTTCGACACGAGGCTGTAACGTTAGCAAGCGATCGATTTCTTCCTGGGACGCACCTTTCTTGAGCGACAGGGCAACTTTTTCGGTAACGTATTTTCGTATCCCCTCGACCATTCCAAAGTAGGCTGTCTCAGCCGTATTAGGAATGTAAGAGAAGACGGTATGTTCCAGATCGTAGTTAACCTTTTCGAGCACATTCTTAGCAAGAGAACTGCCGAGCTCTTTACGTTCCTGGTAGATATCACAGTCCGTGCCACGGGAAAAGTAAATGCGTTCAAAGGAACACGACTTTCGTGGTAGTGGTTCGTTGACAACTTCGCTGGAGACCGTTCCATCACGCTTAACGATTAAAGCGTGCCCCGGGTCCACTTCCTGAACCGAGTCCATTGGGACATTCAACGCCGTTTGTAATTGAGGACGTTCCGAAGCGATCGCAACAATTTCATCGTCCTTGTAATAAAAGGCGGGACGAATGCCAGCAGGGTCACGCAGCACAAACATATCACCATGGCCAATCATACCGGCCATGACGTAGCCACCATCGAAGGCTTTCGTGGCCTTCCTCAGAATCATCCCGATATCGAGGTCTTCAATGATGTGTTTGGTGATTTCTTTACGAGCAATTTTTTGTTTGTTGTACTTTCGAAAGATGGCGTCGTTTGCTTCATCCAGAAAGTGTCCAATCTTTTCCAGCACAATCACCGTGTCTGTTCGATTACGTGGGTGTTGACCGAGATCAACTAACATTTCAAACAGCTCGGCGTTATTGGTTAGGTTGAAGTTGCCGGCCATGACGAGGTTTCTCGTCATCCAGTTGTTTTGACGCAGAAACGGATGACAGAATGTTTCTCCGGATCCGCCAAACGTGCCGTACCGCAGATGCCCCAGCAGCAGTTCGCCGGCAAACAGAATGTTTTCTTTGACCCACTGTCCGTCAAAGTAATCATCGGGATAGATATCCCGGGCTTCGACAAAAGATCGTGCCAGCCGATTGGAGACTTCCATGATCGGATTCTTGCCGGCACTGCGAGTGCGAAAAATATAGGGGTCACCCGGAGGCATATCGAGTTTGATGACGGCAACTCCGGCACCGTCCTGCCCGCGATTGTGTTGCTTTTCCATCAGCAGCGTTAACTTGTTAATACCGTACATTGGAGTACCGTATTTCTGGATATAGTAATCCAGAGGCTTTAAGAGTCGTATCGCTGCAATACCGCACTCATGGCCGATCCAATCGCTCATAACATACCGTCCTCGGGTTATGTTTGTGTGTTAGATAAGAGAGTTGTCATTCTAGATAGCGTTGAGAAATTACTCAAGCAAGCACTTGAGATTATTCAGCAGGCAGTAAGCAAGCTGCAGCGGAATCGAGATAAAAGGTAACATCCGGATGCTGTTGTAGTGCACTGGCAGTACACTCACTGCTGACCGGTCCGGCGATCGCATCGCGTATCGCTGTGGCTTTGTGTTCACCTGTGGCGAGTAAAATGATTTTGCGAGCGTCCATGATGGTCGCCACGCCCATCGTGATTGCTCGACGTGGGACTTCCGCTTTGGATTGAAAGAACCGGGCATTATCGTCAATCGTTTGATGGTCTAACTCAGTGATATGTGTACGACTCCCTAACGCCGTACCCGGCTCATTGAAGGCAATGTGACCGTCTGACCCGATTCCCAGGATTTGCAGATCGATCCCACCCGCCTCTGTAATCCGGTCTTCATACCACTGACAATACGCCCCGTAATCAGACTCGACACCCGAAGGAACGAAGATTCGCTGGCTGGGAAGATCCACATGATTAAACAACTGCTGATGCATGAAATAATAGTAGCTCTGCGGATGGTCGCGGTGCAGGCCGATGTATTCATCAAGATTGAACGAGGTGGCTTCAGCAAAACTAATCTCGCCAGCCTTAAATCGAGCAATCAGATTTTCATAGACTCCGATCGGAGTACTCCCCGTGGCAAGTCCCAGGACAGCTGCAGGGTTGGCAGCTAAGCACTCGGCAAAAACAGTGGCTGCCTGAGTACTCATTTGTTGATAATCATCACAGAGAACGACGTTCATAATGGCCTTAATTCGGTAGGTATATTTGATACAGGCTTTACAAAAGGTGCAACCCGAACCTGCTTGCAGGAAAGAATCAACTAAGTTAGCTACACCCTACCATAGCGTTAATTCAAGCATAGCCTAGAATTACTAATGAGTATGGCTTTCGAGCAAAGTCGTCACTCGTACATAGCCGCCGTTTAATCTACCAGCCTGAACAGTAAGCGCAGAATCGAAGATGGTTCAATCCACAATCACCGAATCGAATGACAATAGCTTTTTAGTGCCACATACAAAGCTGCCGGTCATGATGTATACCACTCCGGATGAAACGAACAGCGCCGTTGCTCAGCGGATAGCCAGTGTCATTCGTCGTGCTGATCAACAGGATCGCAAAGCAGTATTGCTGCTCTCGCCAGGCTCGACACCACAGGGAGTCTACCGTGAATTGGTGCGGCTTCACGAGCAGCAAGGGTTGGATTTTTCCAACGTCATCGTGTTTGTGTCGGTAGAGTTTTACGGGATTACAAAAGATAGACCACAGAGTATTTACGCTTCGCTACATGCCAATCTATTCGACTTAATCAATATCCCCAAAGATCAGATCCATGTACCCGACAGTCAGATCGAGCTGAGTCGAATGGCAGCTTATTGTCAGGAATTCGACGAATTGATTCAGGAAGTGGGGGGCATCGATTTTGCGCTGTTAGGTTTCGGTTCCAACGGGCACATTGCCGGAAATGAGCCTTTCTCCGAGTCCAACAGCCGTACGCATATGTGTGTATTGGATCCGGTGACACGAATCTGCCTGGCCAGTGAATTCTTCGGCGAAGACAACGTTCCGACGCAGGCGATTACGATGGGGCTGGGAACCATTATGGAATCTCGTGAAGTGGCCGTGATGGCGTTGGGCGAACATAAAGCTCGCGTGATCTGTGCTCTGGCGGAAGGGCCGGTGACCAACAAAGTGCCCGTCAGTCTGTTTCAGGATCACGGGAATACCAATGTCTATTTAGATTCGGCATCAGCCGGTGGCTTAGAAGCTATTGCCACTCCGTGGACGTTCGGGAGCGTCGACTGGGACGAGACGATGATCATCCGTGCTTTGGTTTGGCTTTGTGAACAAACTAATAAGTCGTTACTAAAACTCGATGACGATGATTTTCGGAATCACAATCTACATCAACTCCTTCGCCATCATGGGCCTTCCCATTTATTAGCCCGGCGCGTTTTCAATTTGGTGCAGGATACAATTTGTGACCGCGTACTGGAAGCTGAGAAGCAGACCGTTATTTGTTTCAGCCCGCATCCCGATGATGATGTAATCAGCATGGGAGGCACATTAATTCGACTGAACGAAGAAGGACATGAAGCTCATATTGCCTATATGACCAGCGGTAATATCGCGGTATTTGATGACGACGCTCAGCGTATCGCTGATTTAGTAACCGAGTACAACCATCTGTTTGGTATCGAGAATGAGAAGTCGATGGAAGTCGAACGGCGGGTTTCGGATGATCTGGCGAACAAGAAACCGGGGAATCCGGACAGTGATGCCGTCCTTAAGATTAAGGGTTTGATTCGCTGGAGCGAAGCGAAAGCCGGAGCGATCGTCGCAGGTTGTCAGGAAGACCATCTGCATTTTCTTGATCTCCCGTTTTATCGCACCGGGACGGTCAAAAAGAATCCGGTGGGTGACGCTGACGTTTCCATCATCACGTCGTTACTAGAGAAAGTACAACCGGATGTCATCTTCGTTGCTGGTGACTTGTCCGATCCGCATGGTACTCATCGAGTATGTGCCGAGGCAATTTTCAGCGCGATCGGTGTACTTCAACAACAGGGTAGCAAAGTTCCTGAAGTCTTGCTTTACCGTGGAGCCTGGCATGAATATGCAATTCATGAGATTGATTTGAGTGTGCCACTTAGCCCTGGCCATCAGCAGACCAAACGAAAAGCAATCTTCAAGCATGAGAGCCAGAAGGATGAAGCTTTATTTCCCGGTTCGGATCCGCGGGAATTCTGGGAGCGTGCAGAAGATCGAAACAAAGCGACAGCCAAACAGTTTAATGATCTTGGACTACCCGAGTTTCCGGCATTGGAAGCTTTCCAGCGATGGAATGGCCAAAAGCTATAGAACTGACGAACCTTGGTGACCCGGATGAGTGATTTATTGCGTCAGGAAGTAACTGCCACCGCAAAGAAAATTGTGGTCAAGGTGGGTACGCGCGTCCTGACAGACTCAGAAGGCAAACTGGATCTTGCTCGGATCAGTTCACTGGCCAGTCAGTTATCAGCCATTGCCTCTAAAGGACGTCAGGTTGTTCTTGTTAGTTCCGGGGCGGTCGGCGCCGGGCTGAATCGGCTTGGGATGCATTCCCGCCCAACCGATGTTGCCACGCTACAGGCGATTGCAGCCGTCGGGCAGACCGATTTGATCCAAACGTATCAAAAACTGTTCAATGCCGAAGGTCGTGTTGCCGCTCAGGTATTGTTAACAGCGAACGAGCTTGATGATCGAGTCAGCTATCTTAATGTGCGCAATACGCTGTTGGAATTGCTGGAGCTGAATGTCATCCCCATCGTCAATGAAAATGACACCGTCTCGGTGGATGAGTTACAAACAACCTTCGGGGATAATGATCAGCTTGCCGGACTGGTAACAAATCTCCTTGGTGCTCAATTACTGATCATCCTATCCGACGTGGATGGCCTCTATACCGGTTGCCCGGATGACGATGAATCAGAGTTGGTGGCGACCGTGACTGAATTAGATGAAACGGTTGCCAGCTATGTTCAGGAATCCCAGATAGGATTGGGTACGGGCGGAATGGGGTCAAAGCTTCAGGCTGTTCGCATGGTGACTTCGGCGGGTGAAAATGCAGTGATCGCCAACGGACGTGCAGAAAACGTCATCACTCGTGTCCTCGACGGAGAATCCCTCGGTACGTTGTTTGTTGCTGAGGGGAAAACACTATCTCCCTGGAAACGCTGGTTGCGATTCTCAGCACAATCACAGGGGACGATTACGTTGGATGACGGAGCGTGCTCGGCAATCCAACAGGGCGGAAGCAGTCTCCTGTCGATTGGCATTACCGGACTGACAGGTCAATTCAATAAAGGCGATGTTGTTCAGATTTGTGACACAAAAGGCCAGGAGCTTGCCCGTGGACTCACTAACTATAGTTCGGCGGAATTGCAGAAGATTCGAGGGCATCGTAGTGAAGAATTTCAACAGATTCTGGGACAATGTCCTTACGACGAAGTGATTCATCGGGACAACCTGGCAGTCGTCTAATGCTTACGGAGCAATACGTTTCAAGAGCTCAGTAAATTCGGACTCCCACGTCCCAAAGCCACTCGTGACTTCCAAATAACGGACTTGTTTTTCTGCTGCTTCACGTTTTCCGTTTTTTAGATAAAGCTCTGCAATTCTAAACTTCGCTTCGTACCAACGATCACTCTTGGGAGGGTTTCCCTGCAGCACACGTCGCCACTGTATCAGTCCGGCTTCGAAATGATCCTTGCTTTGACTTAATGCCTGAGCATAACGTAGTTGAATTAATCCATGTCGGGGATTCTTGGCTGCGAGTTGCTGATACTTTGTGAAGCCTTCAGTCAGATTGCCGGATTGAATATAAGCCTGTGCTTCAATTAAGGACCACTTCCTTTTGAAATCTGCCGTGACCCCGGTGAGCCGATCCGTCAGTGCAGTGAAAAGATGAATCTGCATTTGAGCGATTGTTTTTCGTGTGTCATCCGGCGCTCCGGTTGCAACGGTTTGCAGTTGGTTCAGAACTTGCAGCCATTGATCCGGCGTACTATTGGAGAGCGCATCGATATGTTGGCGGGCCGCATTACTTTTTCCCTGAGCAGCCAGCGACACGATTCTTAGCGAACTGGCAATGGCGAGCCAGGTTGCATCGTCGGCATTCTGACTGGCAGCTGCTAAGAGCATTTCAGCCGAGGCATAATGTTCGGTGGAATAGGTGAGTTGAAAACCGGCCAGTGCAGTGGCAGCGTAACGTTGAGTGACTGTCCATTGCCCGGGCAGATCCCCCGCTTCGTCATAGATCAATGATTTAAGGTGCTCCAGAAACGGACTGGCAATCGTTAGTAGATCCGCTTGCTCCTGCCCCTTGAGTTTTGCGGCCCAGCAGGCTTCCAGGCTGGAGATCACGTCCGGGTAGTTTGGATAGTTCGTCAGGACGATCATGTAATTTGCAATCGCCTGGTCATAATTCTGCCGTCGTTGTTGGAGTGTGGCTAACCAGATGGCGGCCTGATTGACCGTGCTTCCCTGTTCAAAATAAGTGATGTGTTCAGTCAGCAACGTTTCGAACTCTTCCTGTCGCGAAGCGTCTTTATTTAGAAGTTCGACGACTGTTCGGATACCGAGCATGTGCACAGCGGGGGCTTGTTGATGGCTTCGTAACTGCACGGCTGTGGTGATCAGCCGTGCAATATATACCTCGGTGTTTCCTCGTTTTTGCTCAATCAGTGCAGCTTTATAAAGGGCCCGGAAGGCCAGATCGTTGTTGCCGGCATTCCGTGCCGCTTCCGCGGTTGCATCGTATGCCTCAATGGCTTCACTGAATTTATCTTTTCGATAGAGATCGTCAGCCGTGCGTTCGAGTACCACAAGATTGGTACTGTTGCCATTCATTCCGGCATGCCTGAGCAATCGCAGTTCGGCGACTCGTCCCCAATAGGGGCCATGTGTCTGTTCGATATGCTTGACCGTCAATACGGCCTGCTGCTGGTAACTCTCTGACAGATCGGCATTTTCTTCCTTCGTCGCTTTCCCCCAAAAATAAATGAAGGCATCAAGAAAAGCGAGGTCGTATTCAGGGACGAGTGTCGATTGCGATTCACGAGGAGTATTGAGTAGCTTGAGTGCCGTTTCGAGTTCACCCATCGCCAATACAAGCCTCACGTTCTCTGCTCGCAATTTTAAAAGCACTTCAGGCGGTAGAGGTAGTTTTTCAATTTGGGCCACGGCGGCTTGCGCTTCGTCGAATTGATTTAATTCCCGGTGACAGGCGATTAATCCTAAGTGGATTTTGGCAACCAGAGGGTCTTCATTGGAGAGCTGGGTGAGCGGTTTTTTCAGTGACGTGACGGCTCGTTGCAAAGAAGCGATCTGATCGTTGGTGCCTGCGGCATAAGTATTGGCTTGATTTCGATAGGTTCGCGCCAGGTGGTACTGTAGGTTTTGTTGAATGGAAAGCAGGTCTGCCTGAGTAAGTGTATCGTCAGTGGCTGTTTGATTGACCTGTGGCAGGAATTCCTTAATCTCGTTTTCCAGATCCATCAATGCGCGTGTTGCCAGCCTTAATTGCTGCCGTGAAATCTCTCGTTGTGCCCCGGCGGTTTTTGAGATGGTGGACTCGAGTCTTAGTAATTCTCCGTTGGCTGTCAGCGCCAATGCTGCTTGTAATTTGACGGGTATTATCAATGGATTATCACGATGAGTTGCTACGTAGTCATCAGAGACTTCCTGCGCCTGCTGCCAAAACTTGCTGCGTTGGTCGATTGGTTGCCGCAATGCTCGTTGCGCAATAGAGCTAATAAGATGAACCGTCCACTCCATCTTTGTACGCTCGGAGTTATTCGGGTCGTCGATTTGTTTTTGGCACTGATACTCAACCAGACTAAACAGGCCTCGCTGCTGCAGTCCTTTTAAGAGCGCGGCATCATCCTGCGGATTCGCCAGTGCGGTTTGGCTGAGCAGTGTCAGTGACAGGATGGTTGCAAGGAGTCGTTTCATTCGGCAATGGCAAATTGAATTTGAGTAAAGCCGGCCATGCGAGTGGCATCATAAACATCGATGACGTTTCCGACGGGAACGGATTCATCAGGATGGAGGATAACGGGCGAATCGATTTTAATGTCTGCGACGAGCGCCAGTCGGTCACGTACTTCGGTAAGACTTTGAACAGGCTGACCGTTTACGGACCAGGCAGGTTGGTTATCGACATAGGCAATTCTGACGACGATATCCTCGAATTCAATTTCCGGAGGAGGTTCTTCGGGATTGATGGTCTGTGCCGTTCCCTGTTGCTGACTTAGCGAACTTGGCAACAGGTATTCGACTGCGTGAAAACTGGCAGTCCAGACAAAGAAGACGAGCAACAGGAAGACGACGTCGATCATCGGCGTCATTTTGATCTCCAGTTCCCGTCGTGTTCCGTTAAAGATAGATGGCCGTTTCATGTCTTAACGCCCTCCGTCTGCAGGATAGACCGAGAAGGCAACATCCCAGATTCCCATTTTCGCGCATGCCAGCATCACAGGCCGGACTTGCGCAAACGGTATTTGGCGATCGCTACGTATTCGTACTTCAATATTGGGACCGTTGTTTTCGACATGTTCGATTAATCGGTCTTCCACCTCAGCGGCAGTTATCCGCCGACCACTGATTAATAATTGCCCCGAATTGGTGACATTAATCACGATGCGGGGATTGGTACTTGCTTCGGATTCGAGCCCCGATTCGGCATTGGGTAAATCGATGTCCATTTGCGATTCCTGTTTAGCCAGATGACTGGATACAAGAAAGAAAATGATCAGCAGGAACACCACATCAATCATGGGCGTCATGTTGAAGCCGACTTCTTTCGATCTGGCGTAACTGGGAATATGCATGGATTTATGATTGGACGGAGAAGAGATTTACCAACGGTATTAAGTGTTAACCCTGTTTGGGAGGAGGTTTGGGTTGAGTCGACTTGGTTGCTGCACCACGAGCACGGCGTTTAACAGGAGCGATGGTGTGCTGTACGACATAGGAAGCCTCGGCGACCAGGTGGTCGACCCGATTCCGAAATATTGCGAAAGCGCCTAGTGATGGAATGGCAACAATTAGCCCACCTACTGTCGTTACCAACGCCTGATAAATCCCTTCGGCCAGATCTCCGGCACCGGCAGCACCCTGAGTGGTGGCAACTTGCTGGAAAGCAAAAATCATCCCGGTAACCGTTCCCAGCAGTCCGACCATAGGAGCAATGTTTCCGATGACCGAGAGATATTCAATTTTTCGAAACAACCGTGCGGACTGCTCAGCCATGGCATCTTCCATCGCTTTTTCAATGGCTTCCCAGCCTCCTTCCATTTCTCCCAGTCCATGACTGATAACGAAACTGAGCAGGCAGGGATTATCCCGGCAGAGCGTATCGGCTTCCCGGTATTTGCCAGCCATCAGATGATCTCGCAGCTGGACTCCTAAATCGGTTGGCATGATATCTTTGGCCCGCAGGGTCAGTAAATGTTCGATCACCAGATACACGGCTGTTAAGGAAAGGCACAGTAGCAGTATCAGGATGGCCAGCCCGGTGATTCCTCCGGAAAAGACGATATCGGTGAAACCTTTGGCTTGGGCGTTTGAACCGCCTGCATCCTGAGCCATGGCAGATACCTGAAACATCAGGCCAAAGACCAACCCCGTTGTGGCCATCGTTGTTAACCAGCTAAATCGCCTCACGACGAATCTCCTTCCTGCTTTAGTCGTTCTCTCGCCCGAATACGAGCTTCGATATCAATTTCCAAACGCTCGGCCTGAGTACCGGCCGTCGTGTCAGAATATCGATGTTCGAGTTCTTTACATAAGATCAGAGCTTCTGAGTATTGAGTCATGGACATCAGCTCGCGGACGGAGGCGTAGGTCGCTTCCGAGGCGAGATGATGATTTGATTGATAGAGAATCGGAATCCGCATCCAGGTCAGAACGGCTTCTTCATGCATTCTGAGGCTGCGTTGCATTTGCGCCAGGATATGAAGCGGTCCTGCTCGTAGATCCTTCGGCAATTGCCCAATCGCCTGCTCCCAGCGTTCGACATCATCCGGTTTGGCGATCGGAATTCTGGTCCGCCAGGTTTGAGCAACCGCGAGCAACGCGATGGTTTTATCGGAATGCTGTTCGAGTTGTTTAAAGATGACAATGGCATCGCTGCGGTAAGGTGAGGTGAGCAACCAACTCGCTCCGACTAATTGTTTGAGTGGATTTGCTGAACGCATCAATTCACGGCCGCGGTGTAGTAATTCTCCCGAGGCAGAGATGGTATGCCAGGCAATCGGTGCTGCGGAAAGATAAGGCGTGTCAGTTTGTTGGCTGAGCAACGTATTAAAGAACTGATTGGCGGCAACGTGCCAATTACCTTCGTTTTGCTCGCATAAAACCATACGGGCTGTAATACGATGTTTCACCCAGTCACGGTTTTCACTGCTGTAAGCCTGTCGATAACTAATCGCCGCACGCTCAAATCGTCGATCGGACAGATAGCCTTCGGCTTTGACATAGTCCGGATCCCAGTGGCTGGACAATTCAATGATTTGCCCGGCTGGGAGTGATTGCTCTCGTCCGGAAACCAATTGGAGCTTTAATTCGTTCGCATCGTAGCTAACAATTTTTCCATGGTAGCTGCGAGCCTGGTTGGCCTGGGTGTTCCATATAGTGACGGTGTCGAAATCGGTTTGCTGAGCCGAACCGTTCAGGCAATAAAGCAAGCTGCATGAGACCAGCCCAAGGATACGAATGCATCGATGGAAATCGCGTTGCTTCGTCATGCGTGGTCCTCGGGATCCTGACAAGTCATCAAAACGGAAGGTTAACGTATTGAAGCGAGTTTATTCAAGTCGACATAGCTATACTGTCCGCCATTCAGGTCTGCCAGTCGCATTAGAAAATTCTTTGCTCCCAGATACTTCCCCACTCCGAACTGAATGCAATTGATTGAAGCACCGACGCCGTCATTTCGTTTTGTGATAAATGCTAATTCATCGGTGGTAAGTTGCGGTTCATCTGCATCGGTGAGGAAGAAAATAACATCGGGCTTCATATTGAGTGCAATCTTGAGTGCAGCAATATGGTTGGTCTGCCCGGACGGTTTAATCGACTCGACGAAATCGACCGCCTGTTCACGATTGATGTTATTTCCATACAACAGTTTTGGAGGCGATGGGTGGAATGGATTGAATACCGCAGGGTATTCGTTGTAGAAAATGATCTGAAACTGATGGTTCTCTTTGAGATCTTCGAGACTGGCCAGCAATTGTTGCTGTGCGGCGTCGATAGGTCGCCCCATATATCCTGACATGGAGGCTGAACGGTCAAAGACATAGATAAACCGTGTTCCCTTTCCCTTGATCCCAAAAACACCGGTTTCAACTTTACCAAAGTCACCACCGGTCGATGTTCGGTTATTCGTGAGTTCCTCGAGCGTCGGTAAATTCGACTCGCCTGTACTACTGGTATCAATCACGGGCTCCGACGTGCCGCTGGGTAAACCACCGGGTAGTTGTAGATCGGAAAGAATGGCGTCCTGAGTGTTTTGCTCGACCAACTCACTAATGGATGTGGAGTTCTGTTGAGCACTCTGAGAGGAATCTTCACTGGGGTTCTGATGATACGTGGGGCTTTCGGCCGAGTTATTGACCAGCACAATTCCACCTTCAGCGGTTTGCTCGTCCGCCGCCCCTTTGAAGATCGTCGTCTTCCAGGTGTAGATCAGCAACGCAAAGACAGCGATGTGTATTCCCACAGAAATGAACAGAGCCGAGTTACTACTATTCTCGTAGTAATACATCCCGTCAGATTCGCTAAGGTTGATCAGTAATTCCCCCTGATTTTCCGGCATCTCATCAAAAGAATGCGTGACTTCATGCTCTGAAGTTTGGGACAGGATTGAATCGGAATTGCTCACGAAAATACGTTCTGAATGTAGGCTGAAATAACGAAAAGATCTTAGTAGCTTTTATTATAAGCCTAGACGAATGAAAACGTAGAACGAATCCACAACAGTTTATCCGTTTGAGCAAGGCTCACTTAGTATGATGTGATACGAGTTACGGACTTTCCGAGGTTGAATTTCAATGCTAATCTCTTAGTTATTACAGCCTACAAAGAAATGTGATTTGCCCCCGCTGAGTACATCCATGGAAATCATTACGCATCCGCATCCAACCTTGAAATATAAGTCGCGGCCGGTGGTTCGTATCAATGCTGAACTGAAGGCCATTGTGGCGGAAATGTTTGAATTGATGTACGAAGCTAAAGGTGTGGGGTTGGCTGCCAATCAGGTCAATCTTCCGCTGCGGTTGTTCGTGGCAAATCCATCCGGCGTAAGAGGTGAGGGTGAAGACCTTGTCTTCATTAACCCTGTGATCAGTAAAGGGACGGGAAATGAAGTTGCCGATGAAGGCTGTCTCAGTCTGCCTGGTATCTACGGTCCGGTGAATCGATCCAAAAGTATTCACGTGGAAGCCTTTGGTATTGATGGTAGCTCGATCAGTATGGATCTGGATGATTTTCTGGCGAGAGTGGTCCAGCACGAAACTGATCATCTCGATGGCGTCATGTTCACCGATCGCATGGTGGATCACAGCCTTCAGGTAATTCAGTTGGAGATTGAAGAGTTCGAGATTGAATACCGATCGAAAGTAGCTGACGGCCTCGTTCCCGGTGAAGATGCCGTCTACGCTGAACTGGCGGAATGGGAATCTAAATTTTGCCAGTAGAGAAGTAGGTGAAACGCGATGCGTCTAATTGTAATGGGGACAGGACCGTTTGCCGTTCCGATGTTCGAAGCCTTATTGGCGGCCGGACATGAAATCCCCGTCGTCGTGACTCGACCGACACGTCCGGCCCGGGGCAGGAAACAACCGCCTCCCAATCCGATGCAGGATGCTGCGCTGCAGGCCGGTATCGAAGTGTGGGCACCCGATTCAATTAATCTTCCCGAGTCGGTGGAGAAACTAACCGCTCTGGCCGCTGATCTGATGGTGGTTTGTGATTATGGTCAGATCCTAAGTTCGGAGGCATTAGCGACGTCGCGGCTCGGTGGAATCAATCTGCATGGCTCGCTGTTACCAAAGTATCGCGGAGCGGCACCGGTTCAATGGGCTGTAATTCAAGGTGACCGGACTACCGGTATCACTGTCATTCATATGACGCCAAAATTAGATGGTGGGCCATCGCTGATGCAGATTGAAACAGCGATTGAAGCTCATGAGACGGCGGAAACTCTGGAGGCCAGACTTTCAATACTGGGTGCCCCTGCAGTGCTTGAAGCGATCGAATTGCTCGCCGATTGGGATGGCGCATCCCCTCTGGGCGAATTACAAGACTCAGCAGAAGTTACCAAAGCCCCCCGGCTAACCAAACAACACGGAGCGATAGACTGGTCGACCGCTGCGGTGGAAATTGTAAACCGACATCGTGGAGTGCAACCGTGGCCTGGAAGTTACACGTTGTGGGATCGGGGTAAACAACCTTTACGGCTCCTTGTTGCTGATTTGCAACTTTCAGAACGGACGGAGACAGGACAGCCTGGTGAAGTCATCATTGCGGAGCGGGAAGAATTAGTCGTGGCCTGTGGTACAGGTGCCATCCAACTCACTCAGGTGCAACCCGCTGGAAAACGGATGATGACGGCAGAGGAATTTCTGCGAGGGTATCAATTGCAACCCGGCATTCGCTTTCAATCGTCCTGAGGCTCTGCTGGTAATCTGGCGGCTAAATCTTACAATGAGTTGCGATAGATGACCGTGGACTCGTAGAAAGAACCGAAAAGATATGTCAGATAAGTTACGTTGGGGTATCGTTAGTACCGCAAAAATTGGCACCGAAAAAGTAATCCCGGCGATGCAACAGGCTCAGTTTTGTGACATCGTTGCCATTGCTTCACGCACTCAGGAAAAAGCTGATGCGACTGCAGCGGAATTGGGCATTCCTAAAGCTTATGGATCGTACGAGGCCCTCCTGGCAGACCCCGATATCGATGCCATCTACAATCCACTGCCAAACCACATGCATGTCCCCGTCTCCATTCAGGCCCTCGAGGCAGGTAAGCACGTCCTCTGTGAAAAACCGATTGCATTGACGAGCGAAGAAGGTCAACAGTTGGTGGATGCAGCTGCGGCTCACCCCAACCTGAAGTGCATGGAAGCCTTTATGTATCGTCATCACCCGCAGTGGCAAAAGGCACGAGAAATTGTTCAGAGTGGCGGGATTGGAAGACTGGTTACCATCAACTCACTGTTCTCCTACTTCAACGATGATCCGAACAATATTCGTAACATGGCCGATATTGGCGGTGGTGGTCTGATGGATATTGGCTGTTACCCGATTAGCCTATCGCGTTTTATTTTTGCCGGCGAGCCAAATCGAGTTTCCGGAATTGCGGAGTTTCATCCCGAGTTTGGAACCGATATTCTCTCTAGTGCGATCCTTGATTTTGGCACGGGCACGTCGACATTCACATGCTCAACGCAACTGGCTCCTTACCAACGAGTGAATATCTTTGGTGTCGAAGGTCGGATTGAAATTGAGATTCCTTTCAATGCTCCGCCAGACCAACCATGCAAAATGTGGCATCAAAAAGCATGCGGAGAAATCGAAGAGATCGTATTTGATATTTGTGACCAATACGGTATTCAGGGCGATCTGTTTTCTCGCGCTGTGATGGATGATACCGATGTCCCTACGCCGATTTCAGATGCCGTCGGCAACATGAAAGTGATAGAAGCCATCCTGCATAGCTCAGCCAACAATGGCTGGGAAGCAGTTTAAGCGAAGGTCTTTGTTGGTTATGCGATCCAATCGTGCATGACTTCTCCATGCACATCGGTGAGGCGATAATCGCGACCGGCATAGCGATAAGTTAGTTGCTTGTGATCAAAACCAAGTAAATGAAGCATGGTCGCGTGCAGATCGTGAACATGCACAGGGTTTTCTTCTGCCCGGAATCCAAAAGGATCCGTCGTTCCATAGGTTTGGCCACCACGGATGCCACCTCCGGCAAGCCAGACGGTAAAGCCCCAGTGATTGTGATCTCGCCCGTTTACTTTCCCCTGGTTCGCACCGGCAGTTGGAAGTTCGACTACAGGAGTACGACCGAATTCGCCTCCCCAGACAATCAATGTCTCTTCAAATAATCCCAATCGCTTCAGATCACTGATGAGGGCAGCAATGGCACTATCCTGCTGTCCAGCTAGCCGTCGATGATTGACCTCAATATCGTCATGGTTATCCCAGGGTTGCCCGGCCCCGTGCCACAGCTGGACATAACGCACTCCGCGTTCGACAAGCCTTCTGGCTATTAACATCTGTCGTGCCGGATCGCCCGGGCCGTAATTCTCTACCACATGGGCCGGCTCACTGCTAATGTCAAAGACGTCGCTGGCTTCCAATTGCATGCGATAGGCCAGTTCATAGTTTTCAATACGAGCGTCGAGCTCAGGAGCTTCGCCGCGTTGCTGTTTATGGATTTCGTTTAGACGCTTGAGTGCATCCAACTGACGTCGTTGTTGATTGAGGGGCAAATCGTTATTGCGAATATTAGCAATCAGTTTTTCCACATCTTTATGTTTGCTGTTGATGTAGGTGCCTTGAAAAATGCCGGGTAGAAATGCGGACTGCCAGTTTTGAGCTCCCTTGATCGGGTAGCCGTTAGGACACATCGCAATAAACGATGGTAGATTTTGGTTTTCAGTTCCCAGTCCATATGAAATCCAGGAACCAACGCTGGGACGAATCAACGTTGATTCACCGCAATTCATTAACAACAGAGACGGTTCATGATTGGGAACGTTGGCATGCATGCTACGAACAATGCACATATCGTCAATATGAGCAGCGGCCGTTTTGGCATAGAGTTCGCTGACTTCGATACCGGATTCACCATACTTTTGAAAACGAAAAGGTGTTCCGAAGCAATGTCCGGTTTTACGTTCAGTCTTGAGATTGCTAAACGGCAGTGGCTTACCGTGGTGTTTCGTAAGTTCGGGCTTGTTGTCGAAGGTATCGATGTGTGAGGGGCCACCGTTGCAAAAAATGTGGATGACATGTTTTGCTTTGGCCTGGAAGTGTGGTTGTTTCGGTGCCAGCGGACTGACTGAATCAGCTGCCTGAGCGTGAGATAGTAATGCCTCGTCTCCGAGCAGACCGGCCAGTCCGAGCATCCCCAGTCCCGTGCCGGAACGCGCAAGTAAAGATCGGCGACTGATGCCAGTCAGCGATGAAGGATTGCTGTGAAAAATGCCATTGCTGTGTTTCATGAGCGATCAGTCTACAAACATAAATTCATTAGTCATAAGCAGTAAATGAGCGTATTGCTGCCAGGCGTCCATATTGGCTTCTTCACTGACAGACATAAAGTTACTTGCGATTTCGGATTCCTGCTCAGTCGGTTCGCGCTGAAAGAATCGTTGATAAAGGAACGGAAGACGTTCTGAGGACTCTACCTGCTGAAAGTCCGAACCATTAATAAAACGCTTGGCGCGTTCCAAAATAACCGGCGAATTCATGGCGAATAATGCCTGTTGAGGGACCGTCGTGATGGGGCGTTGGGCGTTGTGACTATCAGGGTTGGGAAAGTCAAACACACGTAACAATCCGGGAAGATCCTGTCGATCGATGAACGAGTAAATTGCGCGTCTGTGATTGGTGGAGGATTCGGTCAGATCTTCCGACAAACCACCCATCCTCAGGTCTAATTCATTCGTGACAGACATGACCGAATCCCGGAAAGATTCGTATTCCAGTCGTTGTCGGTTCATCCGCCAAAGCAGTGCGTTTTCCGGGTCGGCGGCACGTGCTGCTGGTCTGTCTATCGAAGACTGGCGATAGGTTGCCGACAGCAGTATTTCCCGATGTACTTCTTTGATCGACCAGTCATTATCCAACAGCACACTGGCAAGGTAGTCCATGACATCGAGTTGGACCGGCTGGTCACAACGAATCCCAAAGTCACTCGGTGATGCTACCAGAGATTTACCAAAGTGATGTGACCAAATGCGATTGATGATGACTCGTCGCGTAAGCGGGTTGTCAGGCGCAGCAATTCTTTCTGCCAGTTCTAACCGCCCACCCCCATTGGTAAACGGCATCCGTTGATCGCCATCGAGTGCATAGAGGAATTGGCGTTTGACGGCATCACCTCGTTGTCGCGAATTCCCCCGCACAAAAACGACAGGATTGTATGGATTTGGTTTCTCCTCCATCACCATGGCTCGCGGTGGATTCCCGTGAGTGGAAGCTTTGTATTTATCTATTTTCCGCACGATGCCGTTGCGTGTGTTTCCATCGGCGCGATTATAAAATTTAGTCACGGTCTGCAGAGTGATATTCGTTGGGGAGTCTTCACCCTCCAAATGTTGATAAACCTGTTGCTGAGCAGGCGTTAGCTGGGCTCCCGGTTTCTTGGTTTCGTTGCGGACAGATTGAATGACTCTGCCATAAATTAAAGCCAGTTCGAGTACGTTCGTTGGCGGAGCTGCCAGATAGGCCTGCTTAATCAACGGGTTTACTTCTCCCTGATCCAGTCCTTCTTCGATTGTGAGTAAATTCTCACGGGCAGCCGCCTCCGCTCCTGAAAATTTATCGGCCTCGATAAGGGCCAGTGTTTTTAACAGGCCAAAGAAGGGATCGTCGTTGGCAATGGTATTAAGGAGATAGGTTTGCCAGGCCTGAACTTGCGCCATGCGAATATCCGTATCACGCACGGTAAATTCAGGTATCGTCTTTTCCTGCTCGTTAGAAGGTCGACCGGCTGCCCGGACAAAGTAATCGATGACTTTGTCGCGAAATAACTCAGTGAACTCAGCCGCTCGCTTCGTATCATACTGATCTAACTCTGCCTGTAGCACTGCCAGACCTTTCGCAAATTGAGGGTATCCAATCGTCTCTTCAGGTGACTGGATTTGTGGCAATTCGGCCGGGATTCGAGCACTCGCGAAAACTCCGTATAGGGAGTAATAATCTTCAGTGGGGATGGCATCATATTTGTGATCGTGACAACGGGCACAGGCCACCGTGAGCCCCATAAACCCTCGGGTTACCGTGTCGATACGATCGTCAGTATCCAGCTGCTCATTTCGATATCGACGGCCCACGGTGAGGAAGCCCATCGCTGCCAGATTGCGTTGGTCGTCCAGCGTCATTTGATCTGCAGCAATTTGATGTCGAATAAACTCGTCATAAGGCAAATCCTGATTCAATGCCCGAACAACATAGTCACGATACGTGTAGGAGTAAGGAAACCGCCGTTCGCGTTGGAAGTTGTAGCCCACGGTGTCGCTGTATCTGGCCACATCGAGCCAATGTCGCCCCCAGCGTTCACCGTATTTAGGTGATCCCAGGACGTGATCGACTAGCTGGTCGTAGGCATCTTCGGCCGGGTTGTTGATGAACTGTTGAACCTGATGAAAGGATGGAGGAACTCCCAGCAGGCTGAGATAGAGCCTGCGTATGAGTGTTCGTCGGTCGGCTTCGGCAGCAGGAGTTAAACCAGCTTGCTCAAGCTTTGCCAGGATTAAGTAATCAAGTGAACCACGTCCCCAGGTCGGATTGTTAACTTTGGGCAGCGGAGGCCTGTTGACCGGTTGAAATGCCCAATGTTCCCGACGCATCGTATCGTAGGAATCATATTTGGTGATCATGCCCTGTGGTCCCGTCGGCCAGGGAAGTTTTAACTCGATCCAGATCTTGATAGCAGCGATCTCTTTGTCCGCCAGTTTGTTATCGGGTGGCATTTGAATATCCTGCTCATGGCTGAGGACTTTCAGCAGCAGACTCTCGGCAGGATTTTCCAGCTCGACGATCGATCCGTTGACCGAGCCTTTGAGAATTGCGGTGCGGGAATCAATTCGCAATTCGGATTCCTGATTGTCAGGGCCGTGGCATTCGATACATTTTGAAACCAGTACCGGACGGACATTGGTTTCAAAAAAGTCGAGTTGATCGGCAGTGAATTCCACGGCAGGTTGCGCATGCACGACAGACAACTGAAATGTCAGAAGTGCAAACAGGATAGAGCTGAATCGATGCGTCAACATAGTTGATTGGGAAGGGATTAGACCGAGTGAAACAAAGTTTCGCCACGTAAACCGAGTAGTAGATTTTCCACGCTGATCTCGGCCATTTTACGACGAGTCTGCATGGTGGCACTACCCAGGTGTGGTGCTATGGTGACATTGTCCAGCGATAGTAGAGGATGATCCCGGGGAAGCGGCTCGGGGTCGGTTACATCCAGGCCGGCGGCATAAATTTGCCCCTCTTGCAAAGCGGTTGTTAAGGCATCTGTATCGACGATAGGCCCGCGAGCTACATTGATCAGGACAGCGGATGATTTCATTTTGGCAAATTCCTCTGTCCCAATCAGGCCCGTGGTTTCTTCGGTTAAAGGGCAGATTGCCACGACAAAGTCGGACTGCTCCAGAAGTTCATCGAGCGAGACATAGGTGAGATCCAGATTGTCCGGATTATCTTTTAACTCAGTACGTTTGTGGTACAGGATGTTCATATCAAAGGCAGCACAACGCCGAGCGATCTGGTAGCCGATTCCACCGAGTCCGATGATCCCCACGGTTTGATGGTGAATTTCTGTTCCCAACATGTAGGCGGGGTCGAAGTAAGTGAATTCAGGGCTACGAGCATAAATATCACCTTCCCGCAGCCTGCGTCCGGCGGCCAGTAGCAGCGTCATAGCCTGATCGGCTGTCGTTCCATTGAGGACGTGTGGAGTATTTCCCACGGCGATGTTTAATTCGTGAGCACCCTCGACATCAATATGATCCACACCCACACCATAGTTACTCACCACTTTGAGATTAGGGAATCTGGCCATGTGTTCAGCGGTCACTAACATGTGTCCGAAAGTCAGTACGCCATCGACAGTCTCATCCTGAGGACCTTCGAGTGTTGCCCAGGGGAGGCGTTCGATTTTTCCGTCCAGAAGTTCGATGAGATTATCAGACAGTACATCGTCAGTGATCACACGTGGTAGCTGAGTCATTTCGCACTCCGAAAACATTGAGGTGGCATAATCGCAAAACAGGGTAGGACTTCATTTTATCAGTTGAGCCCACAAGCGTGGAGTGATGTGAAGTATACTGACAGTTCGAATCTCGAAATCCACTTCAGGAGCCTCTAAATTCCATGTTCGATACAAAGTTTCAAGCCACGTTGGCGTCCTTCGCTTTGCTGATTCTGTGTGGGTTTTCAACCGGCGCTGAGTCCGCCGAACGCCCCAATTTCATCGTCATCATTGGTGATGACATTAGCTGGAATGATTATGGCGCCTACGGGCATCCCCATATTCGGACGCCTCATGTTGATCAGTTAGCTAAAAACGGGATGCGGTTTGATTTAGCATTTCTAACAACATCCTCCTGCAGCCCCAGTCGTTGCAGCATTATGACAGGACGATATCCGCATGCGACAGGAGCTGGTGAGCTTCATCAACCGTTGCCTGAAGACCAGATTACGTTCGCCAAGTTACTTAAAGAGGATGGGTACTATACGGCGGCAGCTGGCAAGTGGCATCTTGGAAATGCCCCGCGGGATCATTTTGATGTGATCAAAGGGGGTGGTCCAAGTGGTTGCGAACAGTGGGTGCCAACGCTTCAGGGTCGCGATCAGGGCAAGCCATTCTTTATGTGGTTCGCAGCGGTCGATGCGCACCGTGGCTGGTCGCGTGAGGCAGTGGATCCTCCTCACACAAACCAGGACGTCATTGTGCCGCCCTACATGCCAGATACCGAAGATGTCCGTAAAGACCTGGCTCTGTATTACGACGAAGTCAGTCGTATGGATGAATATGTAGGGAAAGTCGTTGCCGAACTCAAATCTCAGAAGGTATTCGATAACACTGTGATCATCGTCATGGCTGATAACGGCCGTCCGTTTCCACGCTGTAAAACGACTATGTATGACAGTGGAATTCGAACACCGTTTGTAGTGAGCTGGCCTCAGGAAGTTGATGCCGGTGAGGTGAACCGGAATCTGGTGAGCAGTGTGGATATTGCACCCACGTTTTTACAGCTTGCCGGTCTTGAACCGCCGGAATCATTTCAAGGTAAGTCCTTCGCCAATGGTTTACGCAATTCAGCCGCGGTGAGTCGGGATTATATCTTTGCTGAACATAACTGGCACGACTACGCGGCTCATGATCGAGCTGTAAGGGATGGCCGGTATCTGTACATCCGTAACTCGTTTCCTGAATTTCCGGCAACGCCGCCGGCAGATGCTGTTCGCAGCCTGAGTTACGACAGTATGCAGGCACTGGAAGCCGCCGGGAAATTGCCCGAGCATCAGCGTCAGTGCTTTCTCTACCCTCGTGCTGCAGAAGAGCTATATGACCTCGAGGCCGATCCTCACTCGCTAAAGAATATCGCAGAGGACCCCCGTCTGGCAGATGTCAAAGCACGGCTGAGTAAAGCATTGGATCAGTGGATCGTCAGCACGGACGATGCGATTCCTACACCACTGACCCCGGATAAATTTCACCGACGTCTGGGCAATCCGCTGCCCGGATCTCGGGCAATTCAGGACCGGAGCGGATTGCCGGCGTTGCCCACAATTGGGCATAAAATTCCTCCGCAGGGAGTGGAGATTGACGCCGCTGTTCTGGAATCTTTGCGGAAACGACTTAAGGCACTCAAGATTGCGCTGGAATTACCTCAGGCACGCGGTGCTTTGTCAGCGGATGTGAGTGCTTTGGTAAAGAGTGTTCAATGGGCAGTAGATTTGGGCGAGTTTTATTCCCCGACGCATGCTGACATTGCTAAGGCTGTACTTACCGAAGCAGAACGTCGCGTTGCGTTACTGGCTGCCGGTGAGAACGACTGGACGCGTTCCATGGGTCTGGTTGTTCGAGGCTATTACTCGAGTATTGATGGTAGTGCCCAGCCTTATGGCTTAGAGATTCCGGAGGACTTTGATTTTCAAAAGCCCGCGCCGTTGTATGTCTGGCTGCATGGCCGAGGAGACAAAACCACCGATATGCATTTCATCCATCAGCGGATGAATCGAAACAGTCAAATCGCACCGCAGGGAGCGATTGTTGTGCATCCCTTTGGCAGACACTGCATGGGTTTTAAGTCTGCAGGCGAGATTGACATCCTTGAGTGTGTGGCACATGTCCGTAGCCAGTATCAAATTGACCCACAGCGAATTGTACTGATGGGCTTCTCGATGGGGGGAGCCGGTGCCTGGCATGTCGGAGCTCATTATGCAGATCATTGGGTGGCGGTTGGGCCAGGGGCAGGATTTGCGGAAACGAAAGAATACAACAAGATGAAACCGGAGAATTATCCGGCGAACTATGTTCAGACGTTATGGGGTATGTACGACGTACCAAACTATGTACGCAATCTGTTCAATATGCCGGTGATCGCTTACAGCGGTGAATTAGATAAACAAATCCAGGCAGCGCAAGTGATGGAACGGGCATTCCTTGGCGAAGGTGCTAAGCTGCCACATGTCATCGGGCCGGGAATGGGTCATCGTTATCATCCCGATTCACTGGCGAGTATTCTTCAGCAGATCGATGAGGCAGTGCAGGCAGGCAAGCCGGAGATTCCAAAAAAAGTACACCTGCAAACTCAGACGCTGCGTTACAACCGAATGTACTGGCTCACGGTGACCGGATTGGAAAAACACTGGCAGGACAGTCGGGTGGATGCGGAAATGAAGGATCCTCAAACCTACCAACTCAGCACAAAGAACATTACGACCTTGAGTTTGGATCCGGCATTATCACTCAACGGAGCCACCATTAAGGTCGATGGTCAGACTGTTCAGATTCCACCGACTAAAGCATTGCAGGTTTCAGAAGCGGTTCATCTGGTAAAGGAAGGTGGTGCCGATGGAAACTGGAAACGGACAACGACAGAACCGACGGGATTGGTTAAACGCCCGGGACTGCAGGGCCCTATTGATGATGCGTTTCTTTCGTCATTTTTGCTTGTGTTGCCGAGTAAAAAGTCCCGTAATCCTGAAGTGGAACGATGGGTGCATTTTGAAATACAGCACTTTTTGCATCGCTGGAAAACGCTCTATCGCGGGACGCCGAAAATGAAATGGGATAAAGACGTCTCTCAGGATGATGTACGGGAAAATAATCTGATCGTCTTTGGTGATATTCAGTCCAATACACTGTTGCAGTTGATAATGCAGAAACAGAAGACACTGCCAATTCAATGGACGAACGACCAGCTTACCGTTAACGGAAAACAGTATGATGCTGCATCCCACGTCCCCGTCATGATTTATCCCAATCCTCTGTACGGTGAACGTTACGTCGTCTTAAACAGTGGTCCGACTCACCGGGAAGGACATGATCGTACAAATTCACTGCAGAACCCTAAACTCCCGGACTGGGCCGTGATCGATCTGGCAACACCACCAACCGATCAGGTACCGGGCGGAATCGTTGACACAGGGTTCTTTGACGAGTCCTGGAAGTAGATGGAAGTCACTCAGATGACGGAATCAGTGTTAGAGTGTCACCGAGCGAATAAAGTCGAGCAACAGGTCGCGTTTGCGAATGTCTATGAATTCTGGGGTAACGACTTATCTCTCGAGGAATATGTTCAATGGCGAATGAACTCTCTACATCATCAGCGTGCCACCTGGTACGTGGGAGTTGCGGACGGCACAGTTGCAGCGTCTCTCGGCGTGTTTCCGATGCACTTGCAGCGAGACAGTAAGATTGAAAAGACAATGTTTATCGGGGCAGTCCATACCGCCCCCGAATTTCGCCGACGAGGCTATGCTGCTCAGTTAATAGATTTTTCTGAACAGGATCAGCAACAGGACGGCGTCGAATGGAGCTTCCTGTTTTCCGATATTAACCCCGAGTATTATGCTCGGATGGGTTATCAAATCAGTGATGCGCCGAGTGTTTGTATCAAGCCGGGTGCCGAACAGGCATACGACACCGAGGCATTTCAGATTGAGGCCGGACTGGAGACTGTGAAGCAGCTTTACACAGGCAATCATCAACATTGTAGTTGCTTTCTCTATCGATCAGACGCTTATTGGGAATTCCTCGCCGCGAAGCACGCCAAAGATCATTTCCTCTGGCTGCAGGAAGAGGGAGAAGTGATTGGTTACGTGCATTGTCGAGCCCATGACGATCTGGCTTGTCTGGAAGATTTCGCCGTCCCGGATCATGACGACAATTCATTGGCAAAAGTGGCGGCCACCGTTAGCAGTTTGGCTGACCAACACGGCTGGAATCAAGTTCATGGATGGTTTCCAGACAGTCAGGTAGGTCAACCGTGGTTTGAACTTCCACAACGTCAGACAGAGATTACGATGTGGAAGTCACTTTCAGATCAGCAGCTTAATTCCAGTCAGATCAGAGAACTCAGTTTTTTTCGTCATATAGACCATGTGTAGTTTTTGATTGCTACCTGATTACGCCTTAAAATCAGTAACATCTTTCCCCTCCAAATTTTCAATAGGTTCTGAAGACCATGTCACGAGTTTTTACTTTACTGCTAGTGTTAGGATTTCTAAGCTCAGGCGAGCTTGCAGCACAGCCATTAGATAATACGAAACCGCTTACTTTCCAAGGAGACCTGGCTTCAGAGATTGTTACTGGTGCTGACAAATTCCTGCTACGTCAGTTAAAGAATACGATTGATGCTCGAAAACGCTATTGGAATCGTGATACCAGTTCCGCGGGTGCCTATGTCGACTCGGTTGCTCCCAATCGTGAGAGACTCGCTGAAATTACCGGGGTTGTTGATAGTCGCAAGTCCTTTCAGGATTTAGATGTTCTGGCGAGGACGGACGGACCTGTAGAAGCCGGCAAAAGTGAATTAGTTACTGCCTTTAACGTGAGGTGGCCTTCGGTAAGAGAGATCACCGGTGTCGGTCTGCTCTTAAAGTCAGCCAAGCCAAATGGCGGCTTTATTATTGCGATTCCTGATGCAGATCAGACTCCGGAAATGATCAGTGGATTAGCCGAAGGAATTCCAGCAAATCAACAGTTTGCTCGCCGCCTGGCTGAAAGTGGTTTTACCGTGCTTGTACCGGCAGTGATTAGTCGTGAATACGGGCCAAGAAATAACCGGGGTCGGATGACAACGCGGGAGTTTCTCTATCGCAGCAGTTATGAATTGGGCCGCCATCTGATTGGTTTTGAAATTCAGAAGGTGTTGGCATTAGTGGATTGGTGTGAAAGCAGAAATGTTCCGGATACGCGTATAGGTGTTGTAGGGTATGGAGAAGGCGGTTTAATTGCCTTATACAGTGCTGCATTAGATACGCGAATTGATGCAGCTCTGGTCAGTGGCTATTTCGATTCCCGTCAGGATATGTGGTCTGAACCGGTCAGTCGTAATGTCTATTCTTTTCTGGATCAGTTTGGGGATGCCGAAGTGGCATCCCTGGTGGCCCCTCGCCCATTGATCATTGAAGCTGCGAAAGGCCCTGAGTTTGAGTTACCAAGTCAGGGTGGTGCTCCAGCCGTCCTGGATACTCCGGATCCGAAAGTGGTAGGTATGGAGGTTGATCGAGCCAAAGCGCTTATTGGCAAGGATGATCTGGCTCAGATTTCACTGATCGTCAGTGGTGATGGTCATGGAGCCTTTGCTTCAGAGAAAGCTTTACAAGCGGTTGCCCAATCCGTGATTGGAGGATCTAAAATTGTTCCGTCCGGGCCGGCTCTTCAACCTGGTGCTGTGGCCACCGATGTTAAGGCCCGAGAACATGCGCAGGCGGATGAAATTGAAGCTCACACACAGTGGCTTCTGACGGAATCGCATTTTATTCGTAAGGAGTTTTTCAAGGATCTGGATACGAGTAGCCTGGAAGCCTATGAAAAAACAGTGGAACCTTACCGCGATTATTTTCGGCACGAGACGATCGGTCATTTTGATCTGCCGATGAAAGAAATGAATCCGCGCACACGTTTAATCAAAGAAACGGAAAACTGGCGACAGTATGACGTGGTGCTGGATGTCTTCGACGATATTATTGCTTATGGAATTTTGACTGTTCCTAAAGGAATCGCGAAAGATGAACAGCGACCTGTCGTGGTTTGTCAGCACGGGCTTGAAGGCCGACCTCAGGATGTGATCGGGGAAGAGAAATATCATATCTATTCCGCCTTTGCGACGAAGTTGGCGGACCGTGGGTTTATTACGTTTGCTCCTCAAAACCTGTATATTTTCACGGATCGCTTCCGTACGTTACAACGCAAGAGTTACCCGCAGCGAAAAACACTCTTCTCCATTATCGTGCCACAGCACCAGCAAATTGTGAATTGGCTTAAGTCTCAACCGAATGTTGATGACGACCGTATTGCCTTCTATGGCCTCTCCTACGGTGGAAAAAGCGCTATGCGTATTCCGCCGCTCGTGACGGATTATTGCCTGAGCATTTGCTCGGCGGACTTTAACGAATGGGTCTTTAAGAATGCAACGACTCAATACAATTTCAGTTATATGTTCACCGGGGAATATGAAATCTTCGAATGGAATTTAGGTGGAAAATTCAACTATGCCGAAATGGCTTATTTGATTTGCCCGCGACCCTTCATGGTCGAACGTGGCCATTTTGATGGAGTGGGTGAAGATCAGTGGGTTGCCTATGAATTCGGAAAAGTCCGATTCATGTATCAGGGCTTGTTGAAACTCAAAGATAAAGCGGAGATTGAGTGGTTTGATGGCCCCCATAAAATCAACGCTGTGGAAACCTTTAATTTCCTACATAAACACTTAAACTGGCCAAAGCCAAAAGAATAAACTCCGGCCTCGTTCTGTCTCTGGAAACGAGCCACTTACCATAGGATGAATATTGAAATGAAAAAGTTAATTGCAATGACGCTCGCAGGTGTATTTACACTGGTCAGTGTCGTGTCTGTTCAGGCACAAGATAAGAAAGAGTGGATCGATCCCTCCGAAGCTGCCAAAGTCCTGGATTACCAGATTCAAGGTGAATATGTTGGCGATTTTATTGAAGATGGCGAGAAGACCAAAATTGGTTTGCAGATCATTGCACTGGGCGGCGGAAAGTTCCGCGCAGTTTCGTTCACCGGTGGACTGCCAGGTGCCGGTTGGAAACGTGGCGATAAGACGGAATACGTCGAAGGCGCACTTAACGACCGAGGTCAGGTTGTCTTCAAGCTGGAAGATGATGAAGGAACCGCTGTCGCAACGATTAAGGATGGAAAGCTGATTGCTGCTGAGGGTGACAAATTGGTCGCCAAAATGGAAAAGGTAAATCGTCAGAGTGCCACCATGGGTATGAAGCCACCTAAAGGGGCTGTCGTTTTGTTTGACGGCACTGCCAAATCGGCTGAAAACTGGACACGTGGTGAAATCGTGTTAGGTAACCTGCTTCGTCATGACGTCGAATCGAAAGAGAAATTTAAGGATCACACACTCCATTTGGAATTCCGTACACCATTTATGCCTTACGCTCGTGGGCAGGGACGCGGTAACAGTGGCATGTACGTTCAGGGACGCTACGAATGTCAGATACTGGATTCCTTTGGTTTGGAAGGTAAAAACAACGAATGTGGGGGAATCTACTCTATCGCGGAACCGATCGTGAATATGGCTTTGCCACCACTGGTTTGGCAAACCTACGATGTTGATTTCACGGCCGCCCGATTTGACGATGCTGGCAAGAAAATTAAAAATGCTCGCGTAACAATCAAACACAATGGTGTCGTTATTCACGACGATCTGGAACTTACTCACGGAACTCCCGGTAAGCATCCCGAAGGTCCCGACGCAGATATCATCTACCTGCAGGGACATGGTAATCCCGTTGTCTTCCGTAATGTCTGGGCTGTCAAAAAATAAGTCCTGACAACTCTGTCCATTCATAACAGCCTTCGCAATCACGTGTTTTGCGGAGGCTGTTTTTTTTATGTTTATAGCTCCTGATATATCCCACACTGTTCACACCACAAGCTGGTATCGAAGAACCGAGTCATTTGAAACTGCTGTAACTGAGGGTGAACCCGTTCCCAGGGTATGATTTTGTGAATCAGCCAGTCATAGAGTTGTGCATTATCAAAATGCTTGCAGCGCTTGAATTCGACTCCGACGACACTTAGCCGCCCGAGGATTTCGAGCACCTTATCCTGCAGCTCGTCCGGACTCATGTCCTCAGCTCTGGGTGTTTGAATCGGTGGTTCGAGCAACTCACAGAGGGGGACATTTTTTTCCTGAGAACTGATCTCTTTCATGAACTCGACCATGCGATGTTTAGGCCCCTCTTCTAAGCGATGCACCATGGTTTGGATTTGAAACTCGGCCAGATTCTCGAGTTGTGCTTCGGATGGCATTTTAACGGAGATCAGATATTCACCGTTGTCTTCACGATAAGCCTGATCGATTTGTTCAAGTCGTTCATTGATGCTGTTACGAAATCGGGCAGGGAACATCGCTTCCGGTAACGTCTCACTTTGCCTCAATTCAGCGTCATTCCACTGGACGTCGAGCTGAGCCTGCTCGATGGCAAGATCAACAATGCCATCCTTTGATTCCCAAACAAGTTGAAAGTTACAGCTGTAGGAACCATCCACTCGCAATTCGACGTTGTTGTGGTTAAACAGAGGTGGCTCCACATCACGGATCATCAGCGAAATCAGATCACCAAATTGGATCGGTTGGATCCCGGTGGGTAAATCGCCTTCATGCCCGACCGGCTTTCCGGGGCTGAAAGTTATACGGCAACCGGCCATGGGAGTCGGTTGGTTTGAATTGAGTTCGAATCGCACCAACGTATCCTGTTGGTGCAGTTGCAGCCAACCTTCGACACGATGGGTGTCAGAAATCGTCAATTCGCCTTGTTGGATGAGGTGACCGAGGTGGTAAATCATCAGCTGGTTCCTTCGCTTTTTATTCAGCTGAATGAACCTTAGAGCAGACTGTTGATGATTATGGGTAGTCCTGAGAACGCGGCAATGATTTGGTGAATTTCAGTGACAACAAAGTGTCACGAAAAAGGCAATTACCAACCGCTGGGTTTGATTCGGATATTTCGGAATTCAGCTCTGGTATTCCAGCTAACCAGTCCAAAGGGTCGGGCTGGTTCCTGTTCCCACCAGATGTCGAATTTATGTTCTTTCGTTTTTACGTTGGCATATTCAGCGTTATCAATCCACACCTGAATACGCTCTTCGCTGACTCGCAGGGTGATTTTGTACCAGCGATTGTCTTCGACTTCCAGGTAACTGGTTGTTTCATTTTCGACAGCTGCCATCGTGTCAATATTCGATAGCCCCACAACTCCTCCGCCCCAGCCACCAATGACGAGTGTGCAAAAGGTGTCATGAATGGGGAATGTCAATCCGCAGAAAAAATCATTGCCGTCAACGCGACGAGCCTCCAGTTCGACTTCATAATTCATTTTCGGAAATGGGCCGGCGACTTTAATGCCGGAGGCCGGACTACCTTTTCCAAGCTGGATGACTCCGTCGTTCACCTGAATGCTGCCGTGATTCTTGAAATCGTATTTTTTAACGATTTCCCAACCGTCCAGATTCCGACCATTAAACAAAGTTTGCTGGCTCCCGACAGTCGAGATTTTTTTAAGTGTGGTGTAGTGGCTCAACCCGTAATAAGCACGTGGTATCACTTTTTCTCCGCCAATCCACCGGGTCGACATGTTCGTCACGGCTTCCACCGCGCCGGTCAACTGCCCGTTTCTAATGGTGAGTCGCAATCGTAAACGATGTTTTACTCGTGACGTATCCGAGGTTTGTAGATCTCCATTGAGCATGCCGGTAAACAGCCCCTCGGTCAGTTTGGGATCAGATACCAACGTGACAAGCTGTCCTTCGAGCCGGGCACGACACGACCCATCGTTACCAATCCATAGCTGTAATTGACGCGGGCCTTCGTATGTCTGTATCTCTCCGACCCAGGTTCCCTGCAATTCGGGCGAGGGATTGAAAGCGGGAGTGCTACGGCGACGAGGACGAAGCAATAAGTTGGGATGGTCATAGGGATAGTCATCAAGGGTTTCGGAAAGGATCTTCTTCACCGTCCGGTGTGGAAGATTACTTTCCGTGTTACTCAAACAAACGACACCCAGATTATGTTCAGGGACAAGTGTCAGGCGAGTTGCTACGCCAGGCATGCCACCTGTATGACTGACAATATAGTGTTCGCCGGTTTCAATCAGCCACCCCATGCCATAGCCTCGATTTGTTCCGACTTGTGCCGTTGGTTCCTTCATCTGCTGCACCCACTTTGGTTCCAGTACTTCCTGAAAAGCATCTTCCAAATGGAGTAAGGCAAATCGAGCGAGGTCATAAGCGGAGGCATACACCGCTGAACCTCCATCGTGATCAAACTCATAGAGTGGGATGGCGGCACCCTGGCGATCATATCGAACGGCTACATTTTTTTGTTTAACGGCAGGCAGTCCAATGAAACTATGTTCCATGGCCAGAGCGTCAAATACGTGCTGCTGAGTGTATTCCGCATACGTCTGGTCGGACTGACGCGCGATTATGTAATCCAGAATGCCATAGCCGAGGTTACAGTAATAATAAGATTCCGCCGGAGGCCGTGTGGTAATGCCGTAATGATCGATGGTGGTGTCACGATCAGGAACGGGATAACCATCGACTCCGTAGTAAAACTGATAATGCAGGCCGAGCCCGGAAGTGTGGTTCAGCAATTGTCGGACAGTGACGGCATCATCTTCTCCAAACCGGTTCTTTATTTTCGCTTTGCCCAAATAAGTATTCGCCGGCTGATCGACATCCAGTTTCCCTGCTGCTACGAGTTTCTGAATAGCGGTTGCCGTGATGGGTTTAGAGATCGATGCAATGGAATAGGAAGTGTGCTCGTTCGCCCGGCGCCGCTTCTCTTTATCACTCCAGCCAAAACCGTCGGCAAAGACAATCTCACCATCTTTCACAACGGCGACCGCTAAACCGGGATCACCCGTGTAATCGAGTTGTCTTTCGATCCATCCGGAGATCTCATCAAAGTCAGGTTCTTTTGCATCGACCGTCATAGGGGACTCCAAACTAAAAAGCAGTCCTGTCAGGGCCACTGCCATGAAGAGAAATCGCATCGGGTTACTCCGTGAAAGCCAATTCGTTGCGTTGGATACTGGAGATTATACCCTCTTGAGGATGACCACGACGTCTTCGGTGTGTCGATCGATCCGAATCGGTTGGTTTAGATCGTAGCCAAAGTCATAGGCGGCAGCGATTTTGAATTCAGGAACGCCACTTAATAACTGCTTTTCAAACTGCACATGCGAATAAGTGCGGAAATTGAATTCGTCCTCAAGCACCTGATGTTGGGTTGGTGTCCAAACGTCGTACCGCATATGAAATCGTTCATAGCGTTGCTTGAGATTACGCTCTACCAGCCACATACTCGTTTGCACACAGAGGTGTCCACGTCGAGCAATCCAGGATTCCTCTTCGATTGGTTCTCCGACCTGAGGGCAGAGATGAAGCCCCAGAATGTATACTCCACCTTTGCGAATGGCCCGGGCCATACACTTCAAATGATCGTGAGCCTGTTGATGAGTTTCCAGATGGCGAAAACTGTTAATGGTATTGAACGCGGCACTGTATTTTTTCCGGACTTTAAAATCGGTCATGTCACCGACCCAGGCTGAATTCCGGAATCCATGTTTTTTTAAGCGGCGGTTACAGTAGTCGACGGCCTTTTCGCTAAGGTCTAATCCATCGACCTGAAAGCCGGCTCGCTCGAGCCTAAACATTAAGCGGCCCGTTCCGCAGGCGGGTTCCAATAGCCGTTTCGCAGTACCGGACATATGTTTCTCAAAGGCACCGGTCAAAAAATCGAATTCGGCTTTCCAGTCAGAGCCGTAGACCAGGTCGTAGTAGCGAGGGTAATCGTAAAGTGACATGGTCTAGTCGAATTGTTTGAGATCATAGGCAAACTGAGCGATGTCATCGCGGTGTCGAAACCCGAGATGTTTCCAGAATTCTTTGGCCGGACAGTGATCATCGAGAGTAAACAGTGTGACGCGTTGGATCGCGAGTGATTTCAAGTGAGCAAGACAGTGTTCGACCATGGCACGTCCCACACCACGTCCTCGAGCCAATACGGTCACTGCGGCGTGATACATGTAGCCTCGACGCCCGTCATGCCCGCAGAGGATTGCTCCGAGTAACGTGCCGTCATCTTCGGCAACAATGCTACAGTTTGGATTGCGTTCGAGAAATCGATCGAGCTCTTCAGCGGACTCCAATTGGCTCAGGCCGTCAGTGCGACGCCACAGCGAAGTGACCTGTTCAAAGTCTGCTATGGTCAGCGGGCGTAGCTGAAAGGACGGAGCAGGGGAATTCATTGGGTTGATGCCTGTCTGCTACTGGGACTAGTCCAGAAAATTAGCTTCTGCCAGTCGTTCGGGCACGTACTCCTGAGTGACATAACTAATGTCTTTGGAAATGAGTGCTTCGACTTCCAGCTTAAAGCCATTGCTGAGCATTTTCTGGATTTCTTTTTGCCAACGTTTTTTCTTTTCAAACCACGGATACTTGGCGATTTGATTGGCTCGTTTAATATCGTTGTCGCTGAGTTTAATCGTGACGCTTGGATTGAGTTCACACAATTCATAGTCCCGGCTGCGTAAACCGATAAACTTCGCGCCGGGAATCGCCATACGTCGGGATTCATAAGCCAGGTTAATCGAGCCCTGTTTAATCACACTATAGATGTAATATCCCCAGGGGTCGTTATCGAGCAGGCAGAAGATCGGCAGCCCCAATTCGTTATGCATGCGGCTTAACAACCGTCGCACACCGCGTGGAGGCTGACCGTTTCCATGAGTCAGAATGCAGTTATGTTCTTTCCAGAATTTGTCTTCGTTGAACCGTCGCCAGACCGTATCTTTTTCGACGTGCAGGATAAAGTCGGCATCACAGTTCACAAATTGCATCACCTCTTCTTCCACAATCGAAGGAATTGCATATCCGCCGGAGCCCATGCGTGAACAGTCGATTTCATCACCCGAGTCAATCAGCTGAATATTGCCGACCATGGCACCCCGGTTGGAGGCATAGACATGTAGCTCTTCACGCAGGGCATTCAAAGTGACTTCCACATCTTCAATCACCGGGTCACAATCACCCTGATCGTTAAACGTCTCTTCTTTCGTTCCTTCGATCGTGTGCTTGAGTAGGTAGTAGAGACCACGAATGCTGGTCGTCTTGCCCTGTTCGATGAGTTCCTTACAGCCACGACCGACCAGCAGAGTCTGCATATAGGTACGGGCCTGAGAGAGATTGAACAGCTCGCGTTTATTCTTCGAGCTTCCCATCTCGATGATCTTCTTAGTGGGACTGTATTTTACGTTCGACAAACTGCGGGAAGGGACTTCGATATACGGAGCGCGCCCCCGGCTTGCCTGCCGCACAACGCCATCGGCAAGTCCAATGAGTGATTTGAGAGTCTTCTTATCTTTGGCTGTCAGTTTCGCCTTCCGAGCTTGCTGAGCCGGAGTCGGTCGCTTTGCCTTTTTCTTTGCCATCGCTTACCTCTGCTGATGCAGGATCTATCAGACGCCTAAATCTAAAACAGTTTTTTCTGGGGAGTCGTGTTATTGACTTGTTCGGTGAGACCATCTTCAGGATTATCAGGAATGATTAGTACGTTATCACCATAGTTTCCTTCGGTGACTTTGTTACCTCGATCATCGAGCTTCGTGTCGGCCTCTTTCGTAACTCGTTTAGCAACACGAGTTAAGTGGTTGTAAATATCATCGCGTTCAACGCCGTTCAGGTCAGAGACTGCCTGAGCCACTTCACCGAGGTAGCGGACAAAGACGTTTCGTCGTTCGCCTTCCTTCTTTACCTGTTGTCGGCGTCGCAGGAACATCCCAAGTTTTCTACCGACCGTTTGTAATCCCAGCCGGATTTCTTTTTGAATTTCGTCGTAATGGGCGATGGCTTCTTTGGACTCACTGGTAAAAGGCACCCAGACACTGGCCAAGTGTACCATCACCCGAACCGGGCCAGATGGCAGGTTACCGCGCGACTGACTGAGTCCATAACTACGCCAGTTCATTTTCATCACCGTTTGTGTGATCGCACAATCGCGCATTTTGAATTGCAGTGGAACGCGGTTGGCATAGCGTAGAATCTGCATCGATTGACCGTCTGATACATTGACGTTTTTCATGCAGTCATGCAGGCGGTCGATCTCTTCCTGCTTGAGCTTCGATGGTGATTGCCGACTACCAAATTCTCCGGCTTTCATGATCTTCTCAGCCGAATCAGCGCCCAGTCCGTCGAAAGTGTTCATCAGGAATTGTCGCAGTGTTCTGGCATCCGTCTCATCAATCAGACGGTCAAGCAGTTCTTTAGAGACTTTTTGAGCGGCATTCTGACCCCCGTAGGCCAAAGCACATTCAATCTGGAATGGATTGCCGCGGTAGACCGAGGGAGGACGTGTTGCGGCAACGTAGAATTCTCCAGGCACGACCTGATGCAGTCCTTTGAGCAGCAGTTCCTCTCCAATCGGAGCGATACAGTCCGTACTTGGTGCCTTAATCTTCGTTTTCTGAATCGCTTTGTAGATCTTATCTGCATCGTCGCGGCTGATCTTTTTGACACCGCTGCGGGTACTTACATCGGCCGCTTCACAGATTCTCCGGGCGACTGCCGGGCTTACGCGACTGAAACTGGAAGTCAGAAACTGTGTAATGGTTCCCTCTTTCATTTCCTTAAGCATGGTGACCAAACGACCTAACTCGACTCCGTAAGGGTGTGGTTTGATCTCTTTGGCTTCCGGCGGAAGTTGGTCTGTACTGCGTGAGTACGTATGCAGCGTCCCTTCCGGATCCAGGTAATGTAAAGTGACGTGAGGATTGGCAATGGCCGTCATTTCGAGGTACTCATCCACGCTGCCACGTCCGCGTTGGTACTTTGCTTCGATCTCCAGCGTCACCCGTGTACCACTACGCACTTCGACCGGATCCGGAGGCTCCTGACCCTCAGCTAATTCCGGAAATTCGGGAACCGGATAATGCGACTCCCATTCGATCTTCTTTTTCTCCATAATCACCCGGCCTTTTTCACCAGCGGGGATATCGAGACCATCACCGCGATTATTGAGAATCTGAGGGTTGTTCGTCTTTGTATCGATTTGTAACTCGTAGTAGTGAGCTGGTTTGCGGATGGAGAGCTTGGAGACAATTTTGACAGGCTTACCGGTGGTGAGCATGCCATACATGCCTGCGGCACTGATCCCAATCCCCTGTTGTCCCCGGCTCATTCTGAGGCGATGAAATTTCGAACCGTATAACAGCTTGCCAAAGATGAGTGGAATTTGTTTTTTGAGGATCCCGGGGCCGTTGTCCTGAATCGAGACCTTGTAGCGATCCGGTTCAGTTTGGGTGATCGTGACCCAGATTTCAGGGCCGATTCCGGCTTCTTCGCAGGCATCCAACGAGTTATCAACCGCTTCCTTGACGGTGGTCAGTAAGGCCTTACGAGGGTTGTCGAACCCTAAGAGATGTCGGTTCTTGGCAAAGAACTCACTCACAGAGATCGATCGCTGCTTGGCAGCCATGGCCTGAGCTGTTGATCGGCGAGGTTTGCTTTTTCCGCTTGCTTTACTAGCCAATGGTGGTGCACTCCCTTTGCAACACGTGACTTCATTCAAATGGTTTACTGTTCATACCATCCATGAAACAAGCAAACCACATTGTTAAAGATTGACGATTATACCGGTTATTACGCTTTCTTAATAGCTGAGTCTATCATTCAAGGGGTGAGAAGGTTTGATTCGGCATCCAATCAGTCGAAATGCCAACAAAGATTTGCCCATCCATCCGGAAAATACCGAATTAATATATTAAGGTAACAGGCAATTCATGCGCGTTCGTAAAGCATGGAAAAGTGTAGAACTGACTTGAATTGGTTTTGAGTCAGGCCCAAAGAGGAGTCGAAAGATGGTTAAGTCAAAAATCTTTGCAAGTGTTGTTTTCTCAATGTTGTTTATGCTGCCGGGAATCATGGTGGAAGCAGCTGGTCCCAAGCTCAAACTCCATAGAAAAACAGCTACCACTGCTCCTCAGGAACCAGCGATTCTCAAGCAGGCTCCCGCAGCCACGCCGATTCAGCCGCAAAGGGTCGTTCCCGCTAATCCGCGGATCTTCTACAATTACTACAGTCCTACCCAAGGTGGCGGAATTCCTTCCGTAATTTACCCAGCTCCTCGCCAGGTACCGCTGAATATAGGGCATACTTACAACACCTATCAACCATTGATGCCTCACGAGCTTTTGTACCGCCACTACCGTAGTTATCACAACTACTATCCAAACGGTGCCGGTTTTACTCGAACCTTTATTCGATATCGATAAGTTCGAAAGCTTGTGTGGCTTGAACCTCCATCAGGAATGTACAAATGCACAAGCAAACCAAGTTCTGGGTTGGCGTATGTCTGGCCCTACTGTTCAGCTCTTTTTCTTTTGAAGCTGAAATTCAGGCTGGTCGTCGCAACCGAATAATGCAATCGTGGCAGCGCCAGCATGCCAGTGAAACTTCATGGCACGGCGAGTACGGTCACCAAACCACCGGTACTCCCATTGCTTTAATCGTGCCGCCTACCGCAACGACGATGCGTGTGCATAACTGGGGTGTAACCGGCAATATGATTGTGCCGCTTTACCATCAGTACAGCCTCAATCCAAGCACCGGCACGACGGTTGGACGACGATTCAAAAAGACTCCGATGTACCCAAGTAGCACGGAACAATTCGGCGTTTATTACATTCGGGGCCCCTGGTAGGAATCCCAATAAAGCCGAAGTTAAGGCGAGTGATTCAAAGCTTCGGTTAGCCACTGGTAACTCCGCTTCTCCGCCTCTTTAGTGAGCGGGTGTCCGGTGCGATGATTATAAAAAGCGATGGCTGGTTTATTTGTATAGAACTTATAAACGGCCATCGCTTTTGCTATGTACGGCCAACTGCGATCCCCATCCGCCGAATCTCCGGCAATGAGCAAAAACGGTCGGGGAGCAATTAAGGCCAGCAATTCTTCATGGTCATGATGGAATGATTGATTGATCGAATCACCGAGGTACCAGGGAGCATCCCAGTTGGAAAACCGAGTCCCGATTCCGCCCTCGCTAAAAACGGTAGCCTTGATCCGTTTGTCAAATGCCGCCAGATAGAGCACCTCTTTGGCTCCTAAACTGTGACCGACGCAACCGAGCCTGCGGGAATCGACTTCGGGCATGGCCTCCAGAATGTCCGTTGCGACCAGACTGTCATAAAGCATCCTGGCCATCCCTTTTGATTCCGAATACTTCTTCAGGAAATCAGCAGCCATTTCACCTGGCTTAATTCCATAATTGGTGGGCCATAGATAATTGCGGGGGACAATGGCGACCATGCCTCGTTGCGCAGCTCCCAGGCCATGATACTCTTCCGGCCGTCCATCAATGCCGGCCGGCAGGTCAATGCTGTTTTCCACCGTGGAATGCAGAACGACGATACCGGGCACTTTGGTCTGTAGCTTGATCGGCTTGAGGATATAGGCTTCTACAAAGTCACCAGGCAGAATTTCATACTTGACTAAGGTTCGTTCGACCTGATCTACAACTTTACGTTCCAACACTTCAAGTTTTGGAAGTGTTCTTGGCTGAGTTGCCAGTGGCCCCAGATAATCGAGCCACCGTTGCTCGATTATCTGCCGAACACTTCGACTGCCCCGTGAAGCGGGTTTTTCCCAACCACGTCTCGTGGTTACCACTTGATCCAGATTGGCCTGCCAATGGGAGAGTGGTGCAATTTCAAATTCACCTGTCGGCGGTGTCTGAGCATCCGTAATCCAGGATAATTTGTGGATTTGTCCAAAGCTAATGGCAGGGAAACAATAGAGGAGAGTCAAAGTGAGCGTTAATATTCTTGGCATGTCAGGTTAAATGGTTCGAGCAAAAGGTAAGGTAAGCCGGGCGGTATCGGAAGTTGAATACCTCTACTATATTGACGTTTGTTAGTTACTCGCAAATAAAAACTGTCAGAGCTCAGGAGCCCCGGATATGTCAAGAAATCGATTTGCGAGTACCGTGGTCACCTCTTTGGAGTGGCAAGCAGCATTGGAACAACAATGTCATGACCTGGCGAGTTCCTTTGCTTCTGGAGTTGATCTCTTAGTGGTGTTTGTTTCACCGCATTTCCAGCCGGAATTGGAAGAGATAGTGGGAGTGCTTACGGCAGTATTGAGTCCGCGGCACATGATCGGATCGACCGGTGAGAGTATTGTGGCGGATGCAGTGGAAATAGAAGGTACGCCCGCGATTTCAGTTTGGTGTGCCTCTCTGCCGGATACGCAAGTGGATTCCATGCGTCTCACATTCGAACGGACACCCGATGGCGGTACGTTCATCGGCTGGCCGGAGTCATTGTCAGGCAAGTGGTCAGAGGATGCCGTGATGTTGTTAGTGGGCGAGCCGTTTTCCTTTCCGGCTGATGGCCTGCTAACACGACTGGAAGAAGATCGTCCCGGACTTCCTGTCGTTGGTGGAATGGCATCGGGATTTCATTCCCCCAATGAAAACAGAATCATCGTCGGAGAAGACGTATTCAATAACGGCGCAGCGGTCATTATCTTACAGCATGGCGTCAAAACACACACGATTGTTTCTCAGGGATGCCGGCCGATCGGCGATCGGTTTGTGATAACTCAGGTGGAACAAAACACCCTCCTGGGGCTTGGTGGTAAACCCGCGTTGGATGTTTTGAAAGGACTCTACGAAGAATTACCAAATCATGAACAGGCTGCCATGCAGGGTGGTTTTCATATTGGGCGGGTGGTGAGTGAGTATCAGGATGAATATCAAATGGGAGACTTTTTGATCCGTAATGTTTTAGGTGTCGATCCCGACCAAAAAGCCGTGGTTGTGGCGGACTTTTTGCGAGTTGGTCAAACGATTCAGTTTCATATTCGCGACAACGAGTCTGCCAGCTTAGAATTAAATCAATTGGTAAGCCAAATTGAAGAGCCCACAGCAGCGGCCTTGCTTTTTACCTGTAATGGTCGTGGTACCAGGCTTTTCGATGTGGCTTCGCATGACGCTGCCGCCGTCAGCAATCACCTGGGCTCGATTCCGATTGCTGGATTCTTTGCTCAGGGTGAATTGGGGCCGGTTGGTGGCAAGAATTTTTTACATGGCTTTACAGCTAGCAGCATTGTGTTCGAATCATGAAACAATTCATCACTTCCATCAGTGTAATTCTGGCAGTCGGACTAACGACTCTGCCGACCTTGCCGATCCTGGCAGTCAATGAAAAGGTCAAACCAAAACTGGAACTGCAGGAGATCCAGGAATTCATCGGGCAATGGAAGGGCGTTGGTCAACTCAAACGAGGTTCCACACAGGGTGGCTGGATCGAAGAGAGCCTGTGGGAATGGAAATTCGCTAAACAGGACTCCGCTCTGATTTACAAAAGCCCGAAAGGAAAATTTGTGAAAGAACTTAGAGTGTCGTTTGAAGACGGAGCCTATATCGCCAGCGGCGTGAATGCGGATGATGAAAAGATCGAATTGCGTGGCCGGCGTGATGAGTCCGGTAAATTAGTTTTCGTCAATTCAGGATCGGCAATGCCTTCTCGCATTTCCTTTCGAACCGTTGCTTCAGGCAAACGTATGGTGGTTTCGTTTGAACGGAAATTATCAGAATCGCTTTACACTCGTCTGGGCGAAGTCGGCGCCACACGCAAAGGAAGTATGTTTGGTAAAGGTGTGCAGGAAGTAGTCTGTATCGTGTCCGGTGGTAAGGGCACGACGCCAGTCACCTTTGAAGGTAAGACGTACTATGTTTGCTGTACGGGTTGCCGTGATTACTTCAATGAGAATGCGGCTGAGATAGTGGCCGAGTACGCCAAAAATAAAAACAAATAACGGGCGAGATTAATTGGCTTCCCATCCTCGGCCGATTTAGTTTGGCAGCGGATTGAGCGACCGGAAAATCGCTCCCAGAGTGCCACCTTCTTTTTGTTCCGATTCCGCCGGTTCCCCATCGTCCGCCGGTGCCTCCTCAAGACCAGGCTCGTCTTTTCCCTTGAAAAAGTTGGTGATTGCATCCAAAGGGCTCTTATTCTCAGCCTGAGTATCCTCTGTTATGTCCGCAAAGGATCGTTCACTACCATCTTCCATTTCTCCTTCAATGCCACCCAAATCAGGGTCACCGATATTGGGGTCAGCATCCTGAAAATCAATAAAGGTATCAGGCAGTAACTGTTGTAGCTTGTCGACACCGTTTTGCGTGACTGCAGTGCCTGTCAGACCAACCGAATTGAGAGCCGAGAGTCCACCCAGCACAGCTAAACCTTCGTCAGTGACCTGAGTGTTGCTCAAATCGAGTGAGTTTAAGCTCACCGAATCACTGAGTGTCGCCAGACCTTCGTTGGTCAGTTGTGATCCCGAGATGGTTAACTGACGCAATTGCTTGAGTTCAGCTAATGCAGCAATACCAACATTCGTTAGTTGTGGGCTGTCTATTTGCAGAATCTTCACAGTCGGAATATTGGCGATTTCAATGGCAATCTCGTCGGTGCAGTTCTTCAATGTAATTTGGAATAGCGGCAATCCTGCAATGGCCTGAATGCCAGCACCGGTAATTTGTGTCCCTGTTAAATTGATCGTATTGACTTTGGTCAGTCCGGCGATGTGTGCAATTCCGGCATCGGAAATCGACGAACCGGAAAGGTCGAGCATTTCGAGGTTTTCCACTTCTGCAAGTACGGCTAAGTCGGCATCGGTAATCGTTTTGCTTTGTGATGCCATGCGGGGAGCACTGAAGTCGACGGAAATGGCACCCCGGCCAGTCCAGAGTCCACCTAATTCCTCAACTTTTTTCTGAGCGGCAGACTGTTCCTCGGAAACTTCAATTTCATCGGAGCCACAACCAGTAAAAAAGAGTGTTAAAAACAATGCAGGTAAAAGTCGCAGGTAAGCCATGGATTCGAATCGATTCAAAAGGGGCGGGGAAATATTGAATTGTGTGGTCGGTCTTTTAGGGATTCCGACAATGCACATCATCTATCCAATATAGTTCGTTTGTCGATAAAAGTGAATTGAGGAATCTGTTCAATCCAATCTTTGGATCGCGACATGCTCAGCACAGCGTGGTCTAAGACCAAGACTAATCCGGATAGTTGTATTCCGGATTGTCGGGATCAAAATCAATGTCCTGTAGCCCGGCGTTTAATTTGACGTTGTGATAAATGTATTCTTCGACCAACACCGGTTCCGTTTCCATATCCGACTCCGGCCAGTCCCAGGTCGCGAGACGAATCGGGATGAGGCGTTGCATGTCCATATCGACTTCGGCTATGTGGAAAGTGAAAGGCTCTCGTTTTTGCGGGTGGATGATCCGTAAGCGTTTGCAGGTGACTCCAGCTACTTTCACGTCGTCAATGATTTCGACTTCACAGGATCCGGCTTTGCGATCACGGATTCCGTATTGAGTTAACTTCTGCATCAATCGCAACAGACCGGTTTCGGTCACAGGATAGCGATTACCGACCATCGCGACAAAACTGTCCGGTGGTTGAACCACTCGCAGCAACCCGAGAAACCCGGTCTCATGGGCAATAATCTTATTCTCGTTTTCACCATTAATCCAAATCACTTCCCGCCCTTTGGTGTTTTCAGGTTCCGTGAAATGAACATAGATCGAAAAGGCCTGATCTTTGCGAGGATTGCGAATTTTGAGCTGCATGCGGCTTGGCGGCATAAGTTGTTCGCCGATACGTTCTTTACGAGCAAGCTCAGCAGTGTAATCCACGACTTCGGCTTCGATTTTCTTGATCGACTGGTAGGCAATTTCCAGGATGGGATCCAGCGGATGGGTGTGATCGGTTTGGTTTGCCTGCTCAATATCTTCGTTAACCGGAGTCTCTAACTCGCTCAGGAGTTGTTGCTGTCGATTTCGTTCCGTCACAAAACGCCATCCTGCAAATACAATCACCAAAGCAACCAGGCAAATAATTATTTGCTTGCTGGTGAATCGGCGGCGTGGAGGGTCGACACCTTCTTCGGTTTGGTTGGTGATGCTCTCGTTCATGGCTACTTTGTCGTGCTACCGGAGGCTTTGCTTTGTGTAAGGATGTCCTGTAGCTGTTTTACGATTTCCGGATGCTCGGCCCAAAGGTTTTTTGTCTCGCCAGGATCTGTTTGTAGATTGAACAGCTGACCTGTGGGGCCACCCGGGCTGGGTTTGATATCACGTGGCTGAGTAAAACCGCCACTTCCTAATCCTGTGATTAACTTCCAGTTTCCATTTCGTACGCCGTAGTACTTGTTGTTATTGCTGGTGATTAGGGTTTCCCGCAGCGGTTGATCGAGTTGTGGAGATGTTAGTAGAGGAGACTGATCGATGCTGTCAGGAGCCTGACTGTCTGGAACGGTTTGTCCAGTAAGAGCGGCAAACGTGGCAAGCATGTCGGTATGGCAGATGAGATGATGATTGACGGTGTTAGGAGGAGTGGTGGCTGGCCAGCGCACGATAAAGGGCACTCGGTGTCCGCCTTCATAAGAATCGGCTTTCATACCTCGTAGTGGTCCCGTGCTACTGTGTCCCAGACGTTCCGTATCCGCCGGATACCATACCGGTCCGTTATCACTAGTGAAAACGATCAATGTGTTTTCATCGAAACCGTGTTGCTCCAACCGCTGCGCGATCTGACCGACCATGTCGTCAACCATCATGACAAAGTCACCATACATACTGGCATCGCTCTTACCACTAAACCTCTTATTGGGAAGCCAGGGGGTATGAGGAGCCGGAAGCGGCAGATAGAGGAAGAAGGGTTTCCGCGAATCTGCAGGCAACTGAGCCTGTGTATCCAGAAAGAAATTCGTACGACGAGTAAGCGTGGGGAGGACGTCCGCATGAACGAAGCCCGGAGCGACTCGCCCCTGACGCCAGAATGCTCCCTGAATTTTGGTCCAACCTTCACTGAAGTTATTACCAATGGTCCTGGTTGGAGGTAAAAGAGGTTTACGGTTCTGAATCCAATAATACGGTGGAATATCGAGCGAGGCGGGAATACCGAAGAAATAATCAAATCCCCGATCCTTTGGGCCGCCATGTAGGCCTTCCGAGTAATCTTCCTTGTCTTTTCCCCCCACAAAACCTAGGTGCCATTTTCCGAGCATGGCGGTGTAGTAACCTGCGTTCTTTAACATGCCTGCCAGTGTCAACTGGTCTTCACCGATGCAGGGATCAGTACGTTCCTTCAATGTTGTACGAAACGGATACTGGCCGGTCAATAAGCCGTATCTGGTTTGTACGCAGAGCCCGGCAGGCGCATGGGCGTCGGTGAATCGCATCCCTTCCCTGGCAAGCTGATTGAGGTGTGGCGTTTCAATCTTAGATTCGCTGTTGTACGCCTGTATATCTCCATATCCCATATCGTCCGCCATGATGAACACAATATTGGGAGGTTGCTTTGTTGATTCACCAAAAGCACTGACAGGCATATTCACTGCTGCGACAGAGAGTACAGCGAGTAACAGTTTGGTGAATTTGTGAGCCGGGTTGCAGGTGAATGTCATGAGGTTGTTTCAGGAAGTTGGGTTGGAGGATTTAGAGTCTGGAGTAATGAAGCAGGACTGGCAGCATTTTATTTTGATACCGCTCTAAATTGGGCATCTGCTCTAACTTCATTTCAGATTTTACAGCAGCATCAAACATCGCCTGCCCGGCATGTAAAAATCCCTCAGCATAATCCTGGGGTAATTTGTTTAATTTGTCCAGCAAGCTTTTTGCACGAGTTAGATTGCGAATTTTAGTATTGGGATTTGTCGCATAGGAAAACACTCCGTAGAACATGAGCTCCTGATCGTTGTCAAAGATGGCGAGTGCAGTATCAAGGTGCATGTCGGCAGCTGAGAAATCCTCATTCGATAACAAACAAAAGATGAGTAGTGTTAGTGCCTCTTGATTCGCCGGGGATCTCTGGATAATTGCCTGCAGATGCTCAATGGCTTTTTCAGCCTGTTCATTGGCCACTAACAATTGTGCATATTGTTGACGCATGCCATGGTTATTGGGTTCTGCCAAAACCGCTCGCTCGACCAACGATAGTGCTCGTGGTAAGTCATTTTGAGCAACCGCAATCAGCCCCAGATTGGTTAACGCGCGCGAATTCTCCGGTTCAATGTCTAACGTATCCTCAAAGTGGCCTGCCGCTTCGGTTAGATGGTTCATGCGGAGTTTGGCTAAGCCTAGATTTAGATGTAGTGAAGTGTCTTGTGGAGCTTTTTCCAAAGCGGCGGTATAGTGTTTAACGGCTGTGGGGAAATCCCCGTACGTAAACAGAGCACTATCCCCGCGTGCACGCAAAGCGGCTGACGTATCTTTTAAGTCCTCCACAGTATCGAGTAACGGATCGGCCAGATAGAGTTCGAATCCACCCTGATCGAATTCCTGCTGGTGAAATTTGGCACGACGACGGTTTCCCAATTTGTTGTAGGCCATCATCAAACTGTAATGCACATTCCGGGCAGCCGGATTGAGTTGCATGGCCGCCTGGAACTGAGTAATCGCGGAAGGAGTGTCTGCTATCAGAAGTACTTTCCCCAACCCCCAACGTGCGATCGCGGTTTCTTTTAACTCCAACGCTTTGGTAAAAGCTGCTTCGGCTTGCTCGAGCTGATGGAGTGCCAGATGAGTGTCTCCCAGATAATAGTAAATTGCCTTTAGCAATTCAGGTTGTTTTCTATCGAGCTTGGCGTAAACCTGAGCGGCTTCATTGAAATGGGTTACGGCTGCCTCAGCGTTGTTTGTTTTACGATGAACATGAGCGAGTAGGTAATGCCGAGACAAACTTTGTTGCGGGTCAAGCAAAATGGCATTGTTGTAACAAACAGCCGCCTGATCGAGCATGTCGTAGGCATGCAGGAGTCGTCCGGCGTGTTCATATTGATTTGCAAGTTCACTTAAAGTCGGCAGGCTCTGTTCGCCCGACTGGATTTGCATCAGCGAGGTGCAGGCGAATTTCAGTTTCCCCTGTGCTTCGGAATCCAGTTTGCTGAGTTCAGGCAGGGAGACCGGGCGTACTGCTGCAGGAATCTTCGCAGCCTTGTCATTACATCCGGCAAGTAGAATGATTGCAGTCAGCAGGAGTGGGTACACCGGTTTCATTCGGCGGTCTCCCGGGCTTTGGCTGCAGTGCCCTGTCCCTGTGAGATCGTGACGTATTGATCTGCCGCGATGCCTTCAAAGCGTTCGGTGTTCCCATTATTCCAATGGACGGTGACCTGTACATCCGTGTTGTGACTTCCCAGGCCTACCAAAATACGCGGGTCGTTCACCGAAAGGTAACTTCCATCGGTACGTGGTGTACGATGCAAAATGACACCATTGCTCAGATGGAATTCCAGTCGGCATTGAACCCGGGGCGTTGCCACGTCACCGGCTTGCAGTTGCACGCCAAGCCAATGCTGATCGTTTCCTACATTATTGGTATAGAGTCGGGCGGGGCCGGAATTATTACTGATGATGATGTCAGTATCACCGTCATTGTCGATGTCCCCGAAGGAAGCACCACGAGTGACTTCGAGTGGTTCACACAGTTGACCGGCGACGGCCGTTAGGTCTTCGTAGGATTTCCCATTCAAGTTGCGGAATAGTTGATTGCGTTCCTGCAGTGGATAGGGGTCGCCGGCTCGTTGCCTCGACTCGACAAAATTGGTCGCTCCGTTTGCCATAAACAGATCGAGCCAGCCGTCATTATCATAATCGAACCAGGCTGTCCCGAATGCGGTGTAACCGATACTGGGTACTCCCAACCGAAATTGATCTGTGGCGTCTTCAAAGAATCCGTCACCCAGGTTGAGGTACACCGTGTTTGTCTCTTCGGCCCAATGACCCATCACCAAATCTTCATCCCCATCTCCATCAATATCAGCCGCATCCACGCCCATACTGCCTTCAGCGAATCCGTCTATATTGCAGGCACAGCCCCGAATCAGGGCTTCTTCAGTGAATGTGCCGTCCTGTTGATTGATCCAAAGCTGGTTGTGTCCGGCGTCATTGGCAACGTAGATATCAATCCAGTTGTCGCCATTAAAATCTCGTACCAATACACCCAACCCAGCCTCAGGTTTTTGAGCGATTCCGGAAACGGCGGAGATATCTTTGAAGGTTCCGTCCTGTTGATTGAGGAATAATCGATCAGGTTCAGCAACGCCACTTTTGGGGCCGCAATAACCTAAGGCTCCGTTTGTGAGGTAACAGGGTCGATGCGTGTCATAGCCGAAAGTGATGTAATTAGTGATATAAAGATCATCCCAGCCGTCCTGATTTATATCTGCGAAGACGGCGCTGGTTCCCCACTGGGAGGAAGAGACTCCCGCCTGACTGGTCACGTCCACAAAAGTACCGTCACCTTTGTTTTGCCAAAGCTGATTGTCACCCCAGTTAGTGATGTAAATATCTTGCCAGCCATCATGATTGAAATCAGTAACCGCCGCACCCATTCCATACCCCGTCGCATCGATCCCGGATTCGTCCGTAACATTCACGAAGGTAATCCGTGATTGACCTGATGGATCAGTGACAAGATCGTTACGAAATAATTGATCTCGCGGAGTGTCGGCGGGTGGATAGATGGAGTCTTTCAGGCTGGTCTCTTCACCTAACAAAGATCCCTGGAGGAGATAGACATCCAGATCCCCATCATTATCAAAATCGAATAAGACCGTACCACTTCCCATCAGCTCTGGAAGATAGAGTTGGCCGGTCATTCCGTTGTAATGGGTAAAGTCGAGGTCGACTTCCGAGGTGACATCAGTGAAGAGTTCCAGCGAAGGACGAGTTTCCGGTGTCGGTTTGTCGTTCTCGACAATCACGGCTTCTTCACTGGTACACCCTAAAAGGATGAGCAGCGGTAGCAAGTAGACGATGGGCTTCATGCTGTTCTTATAACCACCATCACTAAGCGATGTAAAGATGCACTGATTCAGGTATCGCTGCCGGAGCAGCTCGGGTTATTTAATCTTGACGGCTTGTGTCATGGAAATATCGAGTTCCGCTGGAATTTCCATCCCCTGGACAGAAAGGGTGATCGCTCCTTTGACATGAAGTTTGAAGACGGAATCGACAATTTGATTCTTTTCCGCATCAAAGAAATACGTCGTCCCACCATCGACTAATTCCAAATCACTTCCGGTAACCGATGGTGCTCCTGGTGCCGGAGCGTCCTGAGTGAAATTCACATCGGTATAGGTGATTGTCACTTTGTGGAGTTTACGGCTCTTGACCTCTTCCACGCCGACATACTTACTGGTTGCCGTATGAGTAAACTTTGCGCCTTGTCCTAAATCAGTGGAGGTATCTTTCTTCCAGACGGCGCCGGGTGTAACGGGCTTTGCATTGTATTCCTGGATTTGAGAATTTGACTTGTCTTTCAGCCCTTGAGGGTCGAGATCTGCCTGAAGGAGTGATTTACCAGGTTCCTCTAACTCTTCAATCCCATCCACGGTGGCCAGAGCGGATTTCACATTCCCTTCTTTGTCAAAGACTAAAGTGGTTTTACTTTTGGCAATCGCGGCCATGACATCCACGAGAAAATCCGCTGCAGTTCCCTGAGGTTTTGGGCCGACGGCCGAGTCAAACTTGAGTGCGACTCCACCGGGCAAGGTTGTTTCATCGGTAAGTGACTCAAAGGTCTCGACGACCGTGACATCGCCATTTGCTGCTGGTTTCGAGGCTATGTTCTTAGTAACCGCTTTACGCTTCTGGCCCGTTTGGAGTTCCATTCCGGCAATCTTCAGAGTCTGTTGAATTTCCAACGTCGTTTCCACGGTATATTCACCTGCTTTAGGAACGGCAGGCTTGATGACGATCTGTGCCGGGAGGACAGGTGTGAGCGTGAGAACGAGCAAGAGTGCTGTGAGTTTGGAGAGGCGAAGCATGATAGAAGCTTTCCTGAATGGGAGTCTGCATTAGAGGAGGACGATAATCGTCTGTATTATAGGTCATTCGCTGAGCGGACAACATTATTGACTTGCTTTTCAAACAAATCGAAAACGACGTATCCGCCTTCATTCTGTTTGCCTTGTATGAGATAATAAAAGCACCTACCTTCACCATTCGCGCCGAACCATCATTCAATGAAAAGTCGATCATGCGACCGATCCTAGCCATTACGATTCTGAGCTTCTGTATTTTGACAGGCTCACTTCACGCAGACGAAAGTTTGGATCCTGTACAGGTGGAATTCTTCGAAACGAAGATTCGCCCGGTGCTTGTGCAACACTGCTATTCCTGCCACAGCCTCGACAGTGATTCAGTCAAAGGTGGTTATCTGGTGGACAGTCGCAAGGGGATCCGACAGGGAGGGGACTCCGGTGCTGGAATTGTCCCGGGCAATCCTGATGAAAGCCTGTTGCTGAGCGCCATGAAATACGAATCATTTGAGATGCCTCCTAAAGGCAAGCTCCCTGAAAGTGTGCTCAAAGATTTTGAGACGTGGATCAAAAATGGTGCGGTCGACCCTCGTGAAGGTGGACAGGTTGTGACTCGTAATTCGATTGATTACGCCAAAGCCGCAGAATTCTGGTCGTTTAAGAAACCTGTGGCCACAGCCATTCCTGCGGTCCAACAGACAGATTGGACAAGAAATGACATCGATTATTTTGTACTTGCCCAACTCGAAGAAAACCTGATGCAACCGGGCCCGTCAGCAGATAAACGAACACTGATACGCCGAGCTTACTACGACCTGATCGGCTTGCCTCCATCCCCTCAGCAGATTCAGGCATTCCTGGAGGACGATCGCCCCGAAGCTTTTTCCAAAGTCGTGGAAGAGTTATTGGCTTCAAAACATTATGGAGAACGTTGGGGTCGATACTGGCTTGATGTTGCCCGGTATGGTGAAGATCAGGCGCATACATTCAAAGCACGAAAATATCCCCGCGGCTATCTCTATCGCGATTGGGTCGTTCAGTCCTTCAATGACGACATGCCCTACAACACGTTCGTGAAATATCAGATTGCGGGTGACCTGATCGATGCTCCAGAACAACATGATCGTCTGGCAGCGTTAGGACTCTTCGCTCTGGGACCTGTCTACTACGCTGAAAATGTGGAAAAAGCCAAAGCTGCTGCGGATGAATGGGATGATCGTATTGATACGGTCAGTCGCGGAGTGTTAGGGCTTACCGTGTCCTGTGCACGTTGCCATGATCACAAATATGATCCCATCTCCACCAGCGATTACTACGGATTGGCCGGATTGTTTGCCAGTACGAACTACCAGGAGCGTCCGGTGGTGTCAGCCGAAGTGGTGCAGCAGCGAGCGGATGCAGATCAAAAAGTCAAAGATAATGAACTGGAGATCACTCGGTTCTTAGTGACAGCAGGACGGGAACTACGCCCCAGACTGTCCGGCGACATTTCAAAATATGTCTCCCGGGCATTTCAATTGCTGGAACGACAAAAAGGTGGGGGTGATCTTAAAAAGCACTATCAGGAAGTGCTCAAGGATTCAGGGCTCAGCGAAACGTTGTTAAAGCGTTGGGTAGCCATTCTGCAGACCAAGGGAAAACGTAGAGAAACGCATCCGTATCTCACTGACTGGTTTGCATGGACTGATTCTCTGCCAGAGGATAAGAATCAGTCCGGAGACGAACAGTTACTGGCCAAAGCGGAAGCCCTGGGAGTAGCGTTACAGCAGCATGTGGAATCGAAACTGATGCAGCGTGAGAAGCTGTTTAAGTTGTTTGGTGAAAACGTTGCCTTTGTAAAAACGGAAGATCTGGCCGTGGTACGCCCGGGCGTTATTCCCTTAGGGAACTTATTTGATGACGGTAAAACCGTGCCACTTGATGGCGCCATAGCATCCGATGCCCTGGGATCAGTTGCTGAACCAACCGATTTGGGCGTACTTAAGACGGCCTTTGGCTGGGGCGAGCGGATTCATGTTGGGCCGGAAATTGACTTTGATTTTGTCCATCTCGGAGCGGATGCTCGCGCTTATGGAAAAATTACCAACGATGCCTGGCTGGATAAAAATGGAATCTCAACACTGGGTGAAGGCTATCAGGCGGGAGGTAAACGACAAGAGCAGGGTATCGGGATGCATGCCAACGCCCTGATTACTTTTGATCTGGATGAGATTCGCAAGGCCGGACTCTTACCACAGGATCAGCGATTTAAATTCAAAGTGGATCGAGCCGGGATCAATGATGATGCATTGAATTCCAATGCCAGTGCCCATCTGGCTGTGGTGGTTTCCAAACCTCATAAAGATCGCAAGGTGATGGATGCGATCTTAGGGGGCTATGTGAATGGTAAGAAGATGCAGATCGCCTACAGTGATTTCACTTATTATTTCAATGGTGTCATCCCTCCCGAGATTAAAGCGAATGGTCAGTTTTTCGAAATGGATATCGATATTCCCGCCGATGCCAGGTACGTCACTTTGGTAGCACTGGGGGCTGGTGGACCGGCTGATAACACGATTTCCTCAGACCACGCCGTTTGGTCAGGCGTACGACTGGAAGCGAATCCTCTGCCGGAAGCAGTAGCGAAAAATGATGAACTAAACGAAGCAGACCGGATGGATGAGTCGTTGCGTCAGGACGCGATTCTGTTGTCGCGCATGTTGTACGAAGAAGGCTTACTGGCCTTACCACCGAATGAAGTGGAATCCCGATTGGAAGGTGAACCTAAAACGCAAATGACGGCATTGCGAAAGTCGCTTGAACAGGCCAAACAGGATGCTGCTGCGATTGAGATATTACGAGCACATTCGCTGGCGGAAGGCAACGCTCAGGATTTACAGATCTATCTTGCCGGTGACCCTGGCAAGAAGGGTGATATTGCCCAACGAGCCAATCTGGCAATTTTTACGGAAGGTGAAAAAATACCTTACGAGTCGACCGGCAGCGGCCGTCTGGAGTTTGCCAATTCCATCACGTCCAGTGATAATCCTTTGACAGCTCGAGTGATGGTCAATCGAATCTGGGCTGGTCACTTCGGCAAAGGATTGGTTGGGACGCTTAGTAACTTCGGCACGTTAGGTGATCTCCCGACGCACCCCGAACTGCTCGATTATCTGGCAATCGAATTTATGGAGCACGACTGGTCCATCAAACATCTTCATCGACTGGTGATGAATTCCTCTGTTTATCAACAAAGTAGCGCGTTTAATGCACAAAAGTTTGAAGCGGATCCGGAGAATAAACTGCTTTGGAGAATGAATCGTCGTCGCCTGGAAGTTGAACCCTGGCGTGATGGTTTACTCGCAGTTTCCGGGGAATTGGAATTAGGGATGGGCGGCCCTTCGATCGATCTGGATAATGCCGGTAATAAACGCCGGACATTGTATGGTTTCGTGAGCCGGCATCGGCTGAACGAACTATTACGTTTGTTTGATTTTCCTGATCCCAATATTACTGCGGCTGCCCGACCGGTCACGACAGTACCTTTGCAGCAGTTGTTTGTGCTCAACAGTGACTTCATGATGAACCGTGCCCGTGCACTGAGCGCTCGGGTTGAAAGCGAAATGGACGGGACCATTGAAGAAAAAATCCAAAAGGTGTTCGAACTGCTTTATGGTCGTGTCCCTGATGATGCCGATGTTGCCTTAGGAATAGAATTTTTGGAAGTCGTTGGTACCGAGACAGATATGAAAAATGCCTGGGACCAATACGCTTTGGCCTTATTAAGCGCCAATGAATTTATGTTTGTTGATTAACCATGCGACGAGACATTCGGAAACGTCGCTTTTAGAAAAGCTCAAAGAATACAGAACTATGTACGATCCTCAAATCGTTAAGAATCCGTTACTCAAAAATAATCTGGTTTCGCGCCGACAGCTTTTGAAATCGAGTGGTGTGGGCTTTGGTATGCTCGGTCTTTCTGCATTACTTGCAGAAGAACAAAAGCTGGCCGCGGCAGTGAAATCCACAAGTCCGCTGATTCCTAAGCAGACACATCATGTACCTCGCGCCAAACATGTCATCTTCCTGTTCATGAACGGAGGGCCCTCGCATGTAGACACCTTCGATCCCAAACCGGAATTGAAAACACAGGAAGGTAAGACCGGCAAAGGTGGTAAATATATGCCATCTCCATTCAGCTTCAGTAAGTATGGTGAAGCCGGTATCGATATGAGTGAGCTTTACCCGAATCTGGGTCGCGTTGCAGACGATCTATGTATTTTGCGAGGCATGCACACAACCACGCCGAATCACGAGCCTGGCCTGCTCATGATGAACAGTGGTAACCAACAGCCAATCCGCCCCTGCCTCGGTTCCTGGGTGACCTATGGACTAGGAACAGAAAACCAAAACCTGCCGGGGTTTGTTGTGCTCTGCCCTGGTAAGCCCGTGGTAGGTCCGGCGTTGTGGGGAAATAGTTTTCTACCGGGAATCTATCAGGGTACCCATATTAATAATTCCAAAGTGGATCCGAAAAATGTGATTGGGCACATCAATAACAAGAACTTAAGTCCGGATGCACAGCGGCGTTTGCTTGATTTATTGCAGCAGAGTAACCGCAAACATCTGGAGAAGCGGACAGCAGATCTAAATCTGGAAGCACGAATTCAGTCCCTGGAAGTTGCTTACGGCATGCAATTCGAGGCTCAGCAGGCGTTTGATATTACACGCGAGTCCAAAGAGACGCTGGAGTCCTACGGAGAGGGCCAGTTCGCCAATGGTTGCCTGGTCGCGCGTCGACTGGTCGAACGTGGTGTCCGAATGGTTCAGATTTATTACGGTTCGGGACAGCCCTGGGATGCTCACGGCAATATCATGGATCACAAACGGGATGCTGGCAAGAGCGACCAACCGATTGCTGCCTTGATCGAAGACCTCAAACAGCGTGGTCTGCTGGATGACACCCTGATCATCTGGGGCGGCGAGTTTGGTCGTACGCCGACCGCTCAGGGTAAAACCGGGCGGAATCATCACAATACCGGATTTACAACCTGGTTGTGTGGAGGCGGAGTGAAGGGTGGCTATGTTCATGGAGCGACAGATGAACTAGGAGTCAACGCGGTGGAAGGGCGTATGGATGTCCACGATTTACACGCCACCATATTACACCTGCTCGGCATCAATCATGAAGAATTGACATTCCGGTATAGTGGTCGTGACTTCCGTTTGACGGATGTATTCGGTAATGTCAATCATGATTTAATCGCCTAAATGGTAGTGATTACGACTGACCAACGAACTGGTTATTTGTTTAACGGTATCTACTTGTCGATTTTAGATTTGGCAATTAAATTGAAACACTCAGTGGTGGCTGTAGCTCAGTTGGTTAGAGCGCTGGATTGTGGTTCCAGAGGCCGGGGGTTCGAATCCCCTTAGCCACCCTTTTGAGCATTTATGTGAAGAGCACGATGGTTTCAGACCGTCGTGCTCTTTTTTCTTGCCATGTGTGGCGCACAGAAACAGGCTCTGTTTGCTGAGTTAGTACGTGATCCAAAGGAAGACTTTGCCCGCTTCGTCCGTTCGGAATTCACTCCGCAGCCCACCTTGTGAGAGTGCCCGGTCGATGAGCTTTTTATAGAATGTCTTCCCAGCCGGAATGCTCACTCGTTTATCCAGATTCAATCCACGGCGTTCGATTTCACCGTAATCGATTATCAATGGCGTTTTTATCCGGGGCGCAATGGCGGCCAGCGTCTTGGATAATTCCGTTGCTTTGATTTCAACATCCAGTTCGTTAAATAAATCAGGAGCCGCTTTGCCAGGGTTGGATTCGATCGCCCAGCCTGTAGGCCAGTAGTCCTGCCCTTTTTTATGTTGAGCGATCATGATACGGACTTCCCCACCGACAGGTTTCTCCGGGTACATTCCCAGCCCGACCGATTTAAGTACCATGGCCATTGCCGAGCCGCTGGTTAGGCCTTTGAGTTCTCCGGCGAATGGTTGGTCACTAAATAAATATTGCCGCGCATTGGCGTCCACTCCGACACGTACTTGCCAAACCTGAGAAATCCCTCGAATGACATCTTTGGTTGGACGATCCGCGGTGGAGACCGGAACCGGCTTGGAAAGCTCATCGTAGATTTTAACGATTTGTTCTTTGGTCAGTCCGTAGGCACCCTTTTCTGATGTGAGGGTATCCACCCCATCTCCGCTAAGCTTAGCCAGCCAGGATTTCGCTCCGTCCAGATCACCATACTTAATTTCGCCATTAGGAAGGATGACTTTTGTGCCGGCAAGAATCCCGGTGACGATGTAGAGTTGATTGTCTCCTTTGCCAACTGTTTTTACTTCCGGTTTATCAGTGGGTTTAACACTCCGGGCTCGGACGTTTTTGAAACCGGCTTTTTGCAGCATTTCGACCCACTTACGGACGACAGCAAAGTCCGGCACGCCGTCCATGGCGAGTTCTAGGTCTACGACCGGAGCTGCTTTGATTGCAGTTCCGGAGGAATACTGAAAACACAGCAGTGTTAAGAGCAGTAGTGTGAATAAGCGTTTAGGCACAGGGCATACTCTTTGAAATGGACCGTGGATTGCATCATCTTTAGCTGCCGAATTCTACTACCTCAGTGAACCCAAAGACAAGTATGAAATTCCGATTGTCACGGCAGTGTCGATCTGGTGGCAGAAGTTTTGCTGCTGGTTGACTAAGATAGAGCCATGGAGATTCAATGGCGTTGGTTACCGAACCTTTGGAGTTGGTTTGTGGTGTGCTTGCTGGGCATCACGAGCACCCCTCTTTGCGCTCAGGATGAATTCGCCAAAGAGTTAGAGCAACTTGCTGTTAAATGTGAAGAATTAGGACTCCGGCAACAGGCAGAAATCACTCGAGCCTGGATCGTTGCTGATCGACCTGACCAGCAGGTGTTTTACCCGTTTCAAAATGTTGACCATTACAAACCGGCAGTGAACGCCCCACAATTGCAGAAGTATTGGTACGAACGATTTTCGGATATTCGCAAAGGTGAGGCAGAGCGGTTGTACCAGCAGGCCTGCCAGCTTACGGAAGATCTTCCACAGGCGTACCGGTTATTACACCGGGTGTTGCACGAGAATCACCGTCATCTTGGCGCTCGCAAAATTCTCGGCTATTCAGACTCGACAGTGCTTCAACTGCGTCCGAGAACGGCCAAAGCTAAAAAGGCTATGCCGGTGACCGGCTGGCGTAGTGGCGAGTACTTCACGATCAAGACGACCCACTTTGAGATATCCACAAATGCCTCGGCAGCTGATGGTGTTCGCTTAGCCAAAGAATTGGAACAGATGTACTCGGTCTGGCAACAGGCATTCGTTGAATTCTGGTGCGATACAGCAGGCCTTAAGAAGCGGATTGCCGGAGAAAATGGTGTGCTCTACAACCGTCGAGTTCATAGCGTCATATTGTTTGATGAAGTGCAGAGTTATCAACATTTTTTTCAACAGCGTGGTATCCCAAATCAGAACTCATCGGGCTTCTACAATGCGAATAGTAAGACTTCCTACTTACATCCTGGAAAATTACAATCAAACCCCTGGGTACACGAAGTGGCACATCAGCTGTTTTATGAACTGGGCCCGGCGTTACAGAATGTCGGTTCCGAGCAGAATATTTGGGCGATTGAAGGTATCGCCATATATATGGAATCACTGCAGAACTTTGATAGGTATGTAACCTTGGGTGGATTTGAGTCCGGACGCCTGCAGTATGGTCGCTATAACGCTTTGGTAAATCAATTTCACTATCCGCTGGATCGGTTTGTTGAATTAGGTAATCAGGAACTCACGTCGCATCCGGACATCGCGCCTTTGTATTCTCAATGCAGTGGATTAGCCCATTTTTTAATGGATGGAAACAACGGAAAATACCGAGACTCATTTTTTGAATTACTTAGAAAGATTTATACGAAGACGGATTCAGCAGGGTCTCTGGCTCAATTGACTCGCACTTCGTTAGAGCAACTTAGTAGGGAATACCATGAGTTCCTGCTCATTTCGGATCAGGATCTGGATCGCTTGCGTCCCGGTACGAAACTCAAGGTGTTTTGTGCTGCCCGGGGGGACGTAACTGATAAAGGGTTAGCCAGGCTGAAAGCTTATCCCGAGCTCACCTGGCTGGATGCTACCGGGTGCCCGATCACCGATGAAAGCATTCCTCTGTTTCGGGCGTTGCCTAACCTGGTCGAAGTGACATTGGATGGCTCGGGAGTGACGGATGCTACGGTGCGTGTGTTGGCCGAGTTGAAGAATCTTGAGCAATTGGATCTGGCGAATACTCAGATTACAGATCAGGCGATTGGATATTTGGCTGGGAAACCCGGGTTGGAAGTGCTGTTTCTAACCAATACCTCGGTTACGGATAAAGTAGCAAGTGATTTGGAAACGATGGTAAATCTGATCATTCTGGATTTGGCTGGCACGCGTATGAGCGATGCTGTCGTCGAAAAGGTAAAATCCAGTCTCACGAAACTAAAGTAATAACTTCGACTTCTATAGAGGTAAACCAATCATGCGTCCCTGGATTCTCTCCGAAGCCAACTATGGCTACATCAAGGAAAACCCTTACGACGTCGCAGTTCTCCCGATGGGAGCTACGGAGCCTCATAATCTCCATCTGCCGTACGGCACGGACCATTATGAAGCTGAGGATATCGGATCGCGAGTGTGCGAAGCTGCGCATCGTCAAGGTGCTAAGGTCGTATTGCTACCGACCGTACCGTACGGAACTGAGACCAATATGCGTCATTTTCCTCTGGCGATGAATCTGTACCCCACGACGTTGTTCAAGGTCATTGAAGATCTGGTAGAGTCACTGGTGCGAAGTGGTATCCGGAAAGTCGTTATTCTTAACAGTCACGGAGGCAATGAGTTCAAGCCATTGCTACGGGAGTTATCCGGGCAGACAGAAGCGCATTTGTTTCTTACCAATTGGTTTCGCATGCTGGAGGATGTCTATCACGATATTTTTGAGCATCGTGAGGATCACGCCGGAGAGATGGAGACTTCCCTGATTTTGGCTTATCGAAATCACCTGGTGGCCAAGCACGAGGACGGTTCGTTGGTAGCCGACGATGGGGCGACCCAGCCGACCCGGTTTGAAGCAGTCAACCAAGGTTGGGTAGGTCTCACCAGACAATGGGATTTACTGACTACCAATAGCGGGTCAGGCTACCCTCATGCCGCGAGTGCTGAGAAGGGTGAACGAGTGATGGATGTCTTGGTCGAGCGACTTGGTGGATTTTTGGTGGAATTGGCTAATTCGCCACTGGATGAAAAGTTTCCGTTTTAGCCCATGCTGACAGAACGATGTGACTGGCCAAATAAAAAAGGCAGGTGTTGGATTAAACACCTGCCTTTGTTCTTTGAGTGGACGAGCTTTAGTTATCAAAGGCATCGTCAAATTGGACATCTGAAGGTGAGATATCAACATTTTTCGTGAAGGCACACGCTTCGGTGGCACCCTGATCACGCTGCATACCACAGTCTTCCCATTCGATGGAAAGTGGACCGGTGTATCCGATATGATTCAGTTCACGGACGATTTCCTCAAAGTTGACTTCGCCTCGTCCCGGACTGCGGAAGTCCCAGCCACGTCGAGGATCACCGAAGTTGAGGTGACTACAGTTGATCCCGGTTCGGCCGTTGAGTGTCCGAATGGCGTCTTTGATATGCACGTGGTAGATCCGATCCGGAAAGGCCCGGATAAATTCCACAGGATCAACTCCCTGCCAGATCAGGTGGCTGGGATCAAAGTTGAAACCGAATTCTTCACGATTATCGACCGCTTCCAGAGCTCGTTGTGCTGTGTAGATGTCAAAGGCGATTTCGGTTGGATGGACTTCCAAAGCAAATTTTACTCCGCATTCACCGAAGACGTCGAAGATGGGATTCCATCGTTCTGCGAAGAGATCGAACCCGGCCTGAATCATGGATTCGGGAACCGGTGGGAATGAGTACAGCAGATGCCAGATGCTTGAACCGGTGAAGCCGTTGACAATGTCGACACCGAATTTTTGAGCCGCACGGGCAGTATTCTTCATTTCCTCGATGGCACGTTCGTTGACTCCGGCCGGATCGCCGTCACCCCAAACATGTTCAGGAAGAATCGCCTGATGTCGTTCGTCAATATTGTCGAGGACAGCTTGTCCGGCCAGGTGAGCACTGATGGCTTTACAAAGGAGCCCGTGGCGTTCAAGTTGCTCATGCTTCTCAGCACAGTAATTTTCATTTTCGTTTGCTTCAACGACGTTGAAGTGATCTCCCCAACAGGCAAGCTCAATTCCGTCATAACCAAATTCCTTGGTTTTTTGACATATTGTTTCTGCCGGGAGGTCTGCCCATTGGCCGGTGAAAAGGGTTACCGGACGTGCCATGGTGTACTCCTTAGGTGGTTTAAAATTGAATAATTGATTTAAGTGGAACATAACATGATTGCTATGCATCTTATTTTGATGGTGCAGTCGGAGACTTACAAGTCCCGAATTCATCGTTGGTAAACTGGGATGGTTAGCCCAACAAGGATTCTAACTGATCCACCAGTGAGGCGAATTGCTGTAAGGCAGTATCCACAGGTTCGGGTTGCTCCATATCCACACCGGCATCCCGCAGTAAGTCCAAGGGGTCTTTGCTGCAGCCACCCTGTAGGAAATGGAGGTAATCTTCCAGTTCTTGCGGTCCTCCGTTGAGTACTCGCTTACTCAAGGCAATCGCTGCGGACAGGCCGGTTGCATATTTGTAGACATAGAAGGCCCGGTAGAAGTGGGGAATCCGGAAGCATTCCAGCGAGAGGCAATCGTCCACGGCAAAGTCGGGACCAAAGTAATCCTTCAGCAATTGTCCGTAAACCTCCCGGAACGACTGCACGGTAAGTGGCTGACCGTTTTCAGCCATTTCATGAGTGATTTTTTCAAACTCAGCAAACATGGTCTGGCGAATAATGGTACCTCGAATGGCATCAATATCACGATTGATAAGATACGCTCGTTCCCGATCATCCTGAGCGTGATTCATCATGTAGTGGCTTAGCAGTTGTTCATTAAATGTACTGGCGACTTCGGCGACGAAGATGGTGTAGTTGTAATATTCAAAACTTTGAGTTTTAGAACTGTAGAACGAATGCATGGAGTGCCCGGCTTCATGGGTCAACGTGAAAACATCGTTGAGCACCTCAGGCTTGTAGTTCATCAGAATATAGGGGTCTCCGATGTAACTGCCAGCACTGAATGCTCCACTTTGCTTTCCGGCATTGGGATAACGGTCACACCAGCGACCTCGTAATCCCGCTTCCAGCGTTTCGCAATATTCACTGCCGAGTGGTTGTAGTGATTCCATGACCAGATCGGTTGCCTGGTCCCAGGTGCGAGTAACCTGGAGGTCGCTAATGATGGGCACGTAGGTGTCGTAATGATGAATTTCATCAATCTCCATCAACCGTCGACGCAGTTCGTAGTACTTGTAGAGTGATTCAAAATTATTGCGTACCGATGCAATCAGACTGTCATAAACACTTTGAGGCACGTTATCAGGAAAGAGTGCACCAGTCAGAGCGCTGTCATAACCGCGAGCGCGAGCGTAATAGACGTCTTTTTGAATGGAGCCACCGAGTGTTGCGGCGAGTGTATTTTCGTGAGCCTGAAATTGATCGTAGTATTGATGAAATGCAGTTTTCCGTACTTCGCGACTGGGAGAGATTAGAAACTGGCTGAACGTTGCGTTACCTAATTCGACAAGTTCTCCTTTTTCATTTTCGACTTCCCCGAATTTCAAATCGGCATCGTGAAGTTGGCGAAACGTTTTGGAGGATGCCTGAGCCATTTCGGCCTGCATTGCCAGCAGTTGTTCTTCTTTTTCGCCCAGCGTGTGAGGGCGGTATCGCAGTACACGTTCGAGTTGAAGCTGATAGTGCTGTAGACATTCAGCTTGCTGGAAGGAATCCATCGTGTCGGCATCGATTGCCAGCAATTCCGGACGGATCCAGCTGGCAGCCTGAGCAGCGCGGGCTCCCAGGTTTTGCATGCGTGCTTCCAAAGCCTGGCTGTCACTGTTGGCCTGATCCTCGGTCAGTCGCAGGAAGGCGTAGTAGCCCAGGCGTTCGAGCAACTGCTCCATTTCACTATCAAAGGACAGCAACTCTGCGAGTGTCTCTACGTTTTCTCCAAGACGCCCCTGAAAGGCGGCGTATTTTTCCAGTGTTTCTTCAGCCAGGCTATAGTCAGATTCCCAGGCCTCGGTTGATTCATAAAGACTGGACAGATCCCATGTGTCTGTTTCGGTAACAGTATCACGAGGTGGCAGAGATTTTACAGTGGCTTCACTCATGACAAACCCTGATTCATAAAAAGTGTTAGTTCGTGTGATTTACAGAAAAGCGATTACCATCGCCAGACTCCCGCTCCCCAGGCTAGTCCGGCTCCAAAACCGCTGATAAGGATATTCTGTCCGGCGGCGATTTTACCTTGTTGTTGAGCTTCCGCTAAGGCGAGCGGAATACTGGCTGCTGATGTGTTTCCGTATTTGTCTAAATTGATGAAGACGTCTTCGCGGTTTAAGCCGAGATCAGCTGCGGCTGCGTCAATGATTCGAATGTTCGCTTGATGAAATAGTGTGAGGTCTATCTGATCAGCCTGCAGGCTGACGGCGTCGAGCACCTGATTGACGGAATCCGAAAGAGTCCGGATCGCCCACTTAAAGACACTACGTCCATCCATTTGTAAATAGTGTAGATTCTGTTCGAGCGATTCCACGCTGGCCGGACAGCGGGTACCTCCGGCAGGTTGTTCCAGCAAAGCAGCACCGTGGCCGTCTGCTCCTAACGTATAGGAAACGAATCCCTGCTGATCTGTTCCGGGGCCGATGACCACTGCTCCCGCTCCGTCTCCAAACAAAGGGAAGGTTTTAGTGTCAGCCGGGTTCACTGTGCGGCTCATTAAATCAGCACCAATGACCAGGACGCGTTGGTAGGTACCGGTTTTGATGAATTGCATACCGGTTACCAGAGCATACATGAAGCCTGAGCAGGCAGCGCCGAGATCCATCGCCGGGGCGTTGGAGCCAAGCAGACGCTGGACATGGCACGCTGTGGAAGGTGTTGGTTGATCCGGTGTGATCGTGGCCAGCAGAATGAGATCGATTTCATCGGCCTGGAGATTACCGTTTTGCAGACAACGTCGGGCAGCTTCGTAAGCGATATCACTACAGGCCTGCTCTTCGGGAGCCCGGCACCTGGATTGAATACCGGTTCGCTGGATAATCCAGTCAGCATCATATCCAAGTTCCGCCAGTGCTTCGTTGTGGATCACGTTTTCCGGAGCATAACAGCCGGAGGCAAGAATCTGGACACCCATTAATGAGTTTACCTGACGGCTTTTAGACGCCACGACAATGCGGTCCTGATTCACTGGATCAGTGTCTGATTGAGAGTTATTGTTACTCATTACATATGGTGTCCGGGGGAAGGACGACAAAGATGGGATGGGGCATCAGGTTGCCGGGGGCATTAAACGAGACGTTCGGCTACGTCGACCCAGGCAGCATTTTCGTTGGATTCCAGCACGGCATCGGCAATGATTTGAGCGTTGAGTCCATGATCAAAACTTGGCATGGCATCCCGACCTTCAGTGATTGCTGAGCAGAATTCCCAAACGAGATCGTATCGGAACACGTCGGCAGGTTTGCCTTGATGTGGATCTCGGGGTGAATCTGCTGGTTTGAGGAATTCTTCCGGGACGTCTACCGGAGCAACATCTTCACCGGTTTTTCCCAGCCAGATTTTATTCGGTTCATGTAAACGGTAACGGACGGTAGCTTCCGAGCCGTTAATCTCTGCCAACTCATGGCCAAAGCCATTGAAGCCATATCCTTTTGCGACGGTTGTGCCTTCCCAAACTCCGACACCACCGTTGGTAAATACGCCAATCAATGCCGACCAGTCATCCACATCGGAGGGTGGACATTCGTCGCCGTCGACAGTGACATCGCGTGGGCAGAACTGGGCGACTCCCCCACAGAGGCGGTCAATCTTGCCCATCAGATCCATGGCAAAGTCGATGCGATGGATCGTCATGTCAAATAGGTCACCGGCGCCTGCAGTTTTTTTGTATTGTCGCCAGCCCCAACTCGTTTCCGGCCAATCCAGGAAGCGTTGGCTACGGAAGTGGCGGGGTTGCCCGATGGCTCCGGATTGTACGAGATGTCGTATATATCGCATTGAAGGAGCGAAACGATAAGTGAAAGCCGTCATATGGACGACCCCAGCTTCGACAGCAGCATCTCGCATTTCCCGTACTTGCTGAGCGTTTAATGCCAGAGGTTTTTCACACATGATGTGCTTCCCACCTTTTGCCGCTGCAATCGCCTGCTCATGATGTGTGAAGTTGGGAGTGGCAATAATCACGGCGTCGATATCAGGGTCTTCACAGATTTGGTTGAAATCCGTGGTAACTTTGTCGATTCCCCAATCGTTTTTGCGTTGTTCCAGCAACGCTTCGCTCATATCACAGGCAGCAACAAGCTCTGCGCGAGGGTCAATATTAATACCTGGGACATGATGGTAATCGCTAACAGCGCCCGCTCCGATGATGGCGATGCGAATAGGGTTGGAAGAGGTCGACATGGAAACAAATCTCAGTTGAATGGCAAGGGGATTACAACGTGATTGAACAGCAACAGCCAAAATCATGCTCTTACCGGCAATCACCGGGGTATTAAGCAGTTTAATGCGTTGAATACGTCATCAAAACACCCCTTGACCCTAGTATTTGATTACTCAACAGTAATTAATTTTAACCATACCCCCCGAAATAGGGTGTTTGATTTTAGAGGGTGGAATTAGATTGGGGTTTTTAACCGAGTGCGAATGTGACCGCTTGTGAGGAAGACAGTAGGTTACTCGCTCTATAAGCTGCTAAAAATCAAAACGATATATGTGCATTCTTGCCATTCAATATAAATCGGTGCCGGAAGCACCAATTCTGGTTGCTGCTAACCGAGACGAATTCTACGACCGCCCAAGTACAACTCCTTCAATCCAATCCGGAAAACCACGTATTTTAAGTGGTTTAGATCAGCAAGCAGGTGGAACCTGGTTGGGTGTGAATCAGCATGGATTGTTTGTGGCTGCCTGTAATCGTCGTAAGTTGATTCCTCCGGTCGTTCCTCGTTCACGAGGTGTTTTGTGCCGCGAGTTGTTGCGTAGCACAAGTGCTCAGGAAGCTGTGGGACTAGCGATGGATGAGCTCGTAACCAAGCGTTACGAAGGCGTGAATTATATCATTGCCGATGGTGAGACTGGATGGGCTGTACATGGTACGGACGAACCTGAAGTGGTGCCGCTTAAAGAAGGTCTTAACGTCATTGGTAATCGGAATCTCAATGATC
>DEAW01000147.1:73847-89264 GCA_002348315.1 Planctomycetaceae bacterium UBA2972
CGGTAAAATTCCTTGCCGTTGCCAGCAAAGTTTTCGCTCGTAGTCCTGTTTCACCGATGCGTCCGAGCATGGTTTTACGCAGTAAAGATCGAGGGACAGTCAGTTCCACGTTACTTGCCTTAGGCCTCAAACCACGCGATGCGATTTATCAATTCGCATCCGGAGTACCTGACGAAAACCGCTTTGAAGATTATTCGCCTATGCTGCGTGATATACTCAGCCGTGGTTTACGGGAAGCCCGGGCCAAGGCCAATGCCTAGAGCTTCTGACTGAATCCCATTCAGTCTGCTATCACCTCCAAGAGCGACGCATTACACTGTAGGAAGCTACAGTCATTCATAGTCATCTGGTGCACGGAGGTTCGCAGGTTATGTATTCCAAAGAAGCGTTAAAAGAAGTCGTACGGGAAAAAGCTCTGGAGTTCGGAGACTTTGTACTCGCCTCAGGCAAAAAAGCGAGCTTCTATCTTGACTGCCGTAAAGTAACGCTGGATTCCCGCGGAGCAAAATTAGTGGCCCAGGGGATTCTTGAATTGATTGGAGATGAATTACCGGATGCTGTTGGTGGTATGGCGATCGGGGCGGATCCGATCACCGCTTCGGTTTTGACCGAAGCGGACACTCAGGGCAAGACTTTGCGAGGTTTTATCGTTCGTAAAGAGGCTAAAGAACACGGCAAGGGCAATCAGGTGGAAGGGCCGGTAACATCCGGAGACCGCGTTATTATTGTGGAAGACGTCGTGACGACCGGCGGAAGTAGCCTGAAAGCAATCGAGCATGTAGAAGCAGCGGGACTTAAAGTCGAAGGGGTGATCGCCATTATTGACCGATTGTCCGGAGGTCGTGAAGCCTTTGCTGCCAAAGGTTATGAACTGCAAACATTGCTGACCATCGAAGATTTCGGCATTTCGGCAGAATAACTCCGGCAGCTATTTTCATAGCAGATCCCACTAAATCGCTCTTTCCCTACCTATCGAAATTCCCTTATTATTTCGATTGAATGCAAGTGAAGGTGCAGTTTATCCGCTTTCGCTATGCCGCTAAAACAGTAATTGCAGTGACAACAGGAATCCCAGGATTCCAAGAATCGCAAGGGCGACCCACCAGAGTGGGCGACCTAGCCAGGGGTTGTAAGCAGTTGCTGAAGGGGTGATGAACATCCCGCAATGCGGACAGATATCGGCGAATTCGTAGACTTCTTCACTGCATTCAGGACACGCTAAAAATTCGGTTGGTTCGTCATCCCAAACATCGGATTCGGACCACTGGCCGGAGTAATCGTCATCGTGTTCATAGTCGTCTTCGTAGGGCATGGGTACTACTTGGTACTTGTAAATCTTGAGAATTCGATGGAACTAAAAACCTTAACTGGCTTACGAAAGCCAAACCAACTTATATTCTAACGAAGTCTGTATTTCGTCAGGGAGGACGAAAATGCAAAAGGTAAAAACACTATTCATCTTTACCTTCATGGTGGTCATCTTATACGGCGCTTACCACGTGCTGTATCGTGAAGCATCGCCTCCTCCACAGGAAGTGATCGAGGCGGTTGCCGAAGGCGGTGCCGAGCCAATCAATCTCGAACTGGGCACGGAAGTCTCCGCAGATCAACTGCTGGCCGACCTGAACAATAATACGCCCCTGGTGAATAATTCACTCGAGGAACAAGCCAACAGTGTGACAGCGGCAGATGATGGTCAGTTTGAATCACCAGCTGCAGGCCAATTGGATTTGGAAGCAGGTACGAATTCATTCGAATCTCCTTTGGCTTCCAATACAGAAGCTGAACAACCAGTCGTACCGGTACCAACCACAGAGAATCCCCTGGTTGATACCGCAGAGCAGGCTCCTGCTACCGAAACGTCAACCAATGATTCCCAGTTCGTTCTCGAACCGAATGTTAACACCACGGATTTCCCTCTGACCGATACCAACGACAGTGATTTTCAGCCAGCCGGTGGCGGTGAAGATGCTTTTTCCGTAACGGAGTCAGGCAGTGTGGCAGCAGCTGCCAACACGAACGACGCTTTCCCTCTGGCAGATGGTGGAGCCGATATCAAACCATTCAATACGAATGTTAGCGGCACCGGTAATCAGAGTCAGCTTGAAGAACCGTTATTCAATGACGGAAATGTGTCACCGGCTAACAGTATCACCGAACAAAACCCTGTTCCAGCTTCCTCCGCTTTTGCGACTGCCTGGGCCGCAGCCCAACAGCAAGTGGAAACCGGACATTTACGAGAAGCCTTACAAGCACTATCTGCTTATTACGGCAGCACAGACTTAAGTGCTCAGCAAGCACAGCAGCTTTTACCAGTACTGGATTATCTTGCGGGCGAAGTGGTCTATTCGCGGAAACACTATTTATTTGAAGCTTATACAGTAGGGCCTAATGATTCGCTCGAATCGATTGCCTTTCAATTGCGAGTTCCTGCTCAGTTGTTAGCCAACATTAACGGCATTCGAGATACTGCGACGCTCAAAGCAGGCGATGAACTGAAGATTGTTCAGGGGCCGTTCCGAGGTGAAATCCGAGTCGCAACGAAAGAGTTAACGTTGTTTGTCGGTACACTTTACGCCGGACGGTTTAAGGTGGAATTAGGCAATGAATTCAATTCACAACCCGGCCAGTATTCCATCCTGGATAAGCAGTTAGATCGTAGTTATTACGCAGCAGACGGCTCGATTATTCAAGGAGGTGCTGTGAATAACCCCTACGGTAAATACTGGTTAGACCTCGGCGGAAATATCAGTATTCACACCCAGCCTCAGGACACAGCGACGCGTCAATCCGGCCTGGGAAGTGTCAAGCTTAATCCGGTTGATGCACGGGATGTCTATCATATCCTCAGTGCCGGCAGTCAGGTGATTGTGAGATAGTCGCCTACGAACGATCTTCACTTCTCAGCTTCGCTCGGATTTCGGCCAGCCGTCTTCCCAACTCAGCTTCGAAGCCTCGATTCACGGGGTTGTAGTACTGTTTTTCAACGCCTAAATAGTCAAATGCGGCCACACCGTCTTCATGATTGTGGGCATATTTGTATCCTTCACCATGACCAAATTGTTTGGCGCCCGAATAGTGTTTATCTCGTAACGCCCGCGGTACAGGGATGGTGCGGCCATGACGAACATCGCTGCGTGCCTCATTGATGGCGACTGTCGAAGCATTGGATTTGGGAGCACATGCCAGATAGGCCACGGTTTGACAGAGTGTGAGTTGGCATTCCGGTAGTCCGATGAATTCACAGGCCTGCATGCAGGCTACAGCGACAGTGAGTGCATGGGGGTCCGCATTTCCAACGTCTTCACTGGCCAGGATCACCAGACGCCGACATAGGAAGCGGATGTCTTCACCTCCTTCCAGCATTCTCGCGAGCCAGTAGATTCCGGCGTCCACATCACTGCCTCGAATGCTTTTAATCAGAGCGCTGGCGACGTCATAGTGCTCATCTCCGCCAGCGTCATATTGCATGGCCTTACGTTGAATGGATTCCTCTGCGAGCGTCTTATTGAATTCCAGCGGGAACGACGGACTCGAAAGGACACCAATTTCCAGAATGGATAATGCTCGCCGCGCATCACCATCGGAAACTTCAGCAATGAATTGACGGGCTTCGCTTGTCAGTGTGACGTCGTAACGACCAAGCCCTTTGAATTGATCACTGAGAGCCCGGTCGAGTAATTGTTCGATGTCTTCCACCGAGAGTGGCTCGAACTGAAAGATGGTAGATCGGCTAGTGAGTGCATTGTTCACGGCAAAGAACGGATTGGAGGTAGTGGCTCCGACAAGTGTGATCACGCCGTTCTCAACGTCCGGTAGCAAGGCGTCCTGCTGCGCTTTATTAAAACGATGAATTTCATCGATAAACAACAGCGTTCGGGCTCCACCTGCGCGTAGTTCATTTTGAGCGGATTCCAGGACTTCCCTTAGATCCTTTACACCACTGGTAACCGCACTTAGCTGCTTAAATGTACTTTTTGTTTCTGTCGCCAGTAATTGAGCAAGCGTCGTCTTACCGCATCCCGGGGGGCCATAAAAAATGACAGAGCCTAACCGGTCAGCCTGTAGTAAACGGCGTAGTAGTTTACCTTCGCCAAGGAATTGCTGTTGCCCGACAAACTCCTGCAGAGAGGTAGGACGCATGCGGGCCGCTAAGGGTTTGGCTCGTTCTAGATTTGATTTCTCAGAAGCTTCAAACAGTGAATTCACAGGATCTTTCAGGGTGTAAAAAAACAGGAGTTAATTTAATTAGTTCTTAGCAGAAAATTGTACGGATTTAGCACGAACTTGCCACTAATACAGTAGAGGCTTTCAGTCACGGAGGATCGAGAGTCAATCAGAGCAACCACTGTAGATAGAAAGTACAGGCACTCGCGATGCGATTAACATTACGGACAATGTTGGCCTACCTGGATAACATTCTTGAGCAGGATGATGCTGAAACGCTTGGTGCAAAGATCAGCGAAAGCGAATTTGCCAGTGATTTGGTGTACCGCACCCTTAGTAGCACTCGTAAAGCAAATCTGAGTGCACCTCCTCTGGATGGGAAGGGAGTTGGAGCGGATCCAAATACGGTTGCAGAATACCTGGATAATACGCTCAGTGAATCCCGGATACCCGGTTTCGAGAAAGTCTGTTTAGAGTCCGATATGTACCTCAGCGAGGTTGCCTGTTGTCACAGCATTCTATCGAATTGCATGGACCAGCCGGTTGCGATCAAAAATGACACTCGCGATCACATTGTCAGTGCGGTCCAACAGTCGATTACACAAGCCGAGCAGTTAGAGCAGTTAGAAGAAACTCGGCCAGCTTTGGAAAACCTGATTCAGCCCAAGCCAGCCGGAGTTCCGGAATATATCAACACAAAAGCTCATCCTTTGTGGCGTGCCACAGTGATTCTTACGTTTCTTTTGCTGATGGCTATTATTGGCCTGCGTGCTGTCGGACCCTTTGATACCACTCATCCCTGGGTGGGTTCCTTCTTTGAAGATTCCATAGATCAATCCGACGTACAGCCGGTTCCTACGCCATTGGAAGATCCCGAGTCGGATAGTACTGCGGACCTTTCTCAGCAATCAGCGATAGACCTGCAGACTTCACAAGACTCGTCTTTACAGCCGACTCCCACCACAGACGATTTCGATGTTATGGATTCGCAGTCGCCTGAAACACAAGTGCTTCCCAATAACACCGGTGTTTCGATGTTGTCGGATGGAGGTGCGTTTGGCGAGTTACTATCTGACAGCCAGCCTTTGTTGCGTGCCGAAGACGGTGCCTTGAATCGTCTCGTGAGTGGTGCGCAAGTGCTGGTAGGTGATGCCTTAGTGAGTATTCCGGAGTTTCGTCCCGAGTTACTGTTGAACGACGGCACGAAACTTCTCTTAGCTGATGCTTCCGGACTTGAAACGAGTTTGTTACAAGAAGACACCCTGAACTTGTACCTCGCTCACGGAAAACTCGTGATCCAGGGGGGAGAGCTTATCACTTACAAATATCGTTTACAGGCTGGGGATGTCGAATTCGACGTTGTGTTGAATAATCCTCAGGCAGTCGTGGCTTTGGAAAGCGTGCCCTATCAAACAGCTGAGGGTGAAGTCAGCCGACTGGTAAGACTGGTAGTCAACCATCATGTAACGGTTTCAGATCTCTCATCCCAGACAGATTTACCGGCAGCATTGGACGCCAGCCTCACCTCCTATGTGGTATTCACCGGGAATTCGGTTGTGACGCGAGAAACTCATTTACCAGAGTGGGCGACTGACGGGCCTTCGGATTCGATCATGTCGGAAGCTCAGGCTGCCTTCATCGAATCCATTGTGGAAGGTGATGATTTTGTCCAACAGCTTCAGAGAATCTACGAATCTCACCGGTTGGTCAACGTCCGCCGATTGGCTGCCTACAGCTTGATGGAGCTGGGGGATGCAATTGCTCTGTTGGGCGTACTCAATGACCAAGCTTATCGGGCCTACTGGCATCAGGACATAAAAGTGCTGCAGGCCTTTTGCCATCGTGATGTGAAGAGTCGAGCATTGGTGGAATCGGCATTGATGTCCTATTCAAGCGATAATACGCAGCAGCTGTTATCGTTTTTGACTGAATATAGTGACGAGCAGCTTCTCAGTGGTGTTGCGGACGACATGATAGATCAACTGGAGTCACAGATCATGGTGGAGCGAGTGATTTCTTTTTATCGTTTGCAGCAAATCACTGGAAAGACCTTACTGTACAAGCCTCAGGAAAACCCACAGCGTCAGACATTACCGATTCGTGAATGGCGAGAGTTATTAACGGATAATATGGTGATCAACCGTGATGTTGAACTAGCGGCCAGACTGCTGTCGAAATAGTTGGGTGGCAAGCGATACGACGGCTTTTACTTTCTATTTGAATGTTTTTAGACTGTAAAAAAATTACTTTACTAACACCACACGCATATCCCAAGAGTCCAGTGTCTTCTAAGGCAGTCAAAATGGGTCGCTGGAGAAAGGAATTTTGATCCAGGGTGGGTGATTTGCTCAGATTCACCAAAAGGGTGGAAATCGAACCCTTTTCTCAGTAGTGCAATGGGGGTAAACTAAATTGGTCGAACTGTCAGAGTTTTGACAGCCGGTGGTTCCCGAACCAACGGATTCGTTCTCTGGTGATTTGGCCAAAATTGCACAACCTAGAAGCAATGCCGAACGGCTGAGGTCCTGACAAAGGGCTAGGGCCAGAAGCCATGACGGCTTTTTCTTCTCCGACTGGTACACCTATTTGGTTACTCTATTCAAAAGGAGGGCAAGCATGCTAATTGGTATCTCTGCAAGGCACGGTCATATTGGTCACCGCACACAAGAGCGGATTCAGGGAAAGATCGGCAAACTACTTCGATTTTATAACCGTTTGACGTCTATCGAAGTGACGGTCGATTTAGAGCATCGAGAGAGTCCTGTTGCTGAAATCCGGGCTACTCTTGAACGCCACGACGATTTTGTAGCGACTTATACTGCACCAAGTATAGTGGCTGCCGTCATGGGCGCTGAACGAAAATTGGAACAGCAAATACGACGTTACAAGGACAAGAAAAAACACAAACATCGTTCGCCTCATGGCAAGCGATCGGCGGTGCCCGATTTTAGACCTGAGGTGAACTAACCGGTTCGATCTTCCCGAGATTGGGTGGGTCAGAATGCAGGATAGCAAATCAACTACGAATTACCGTTGGTGAAAATGAATACCAGGCATGGTTCCTAAAAAGAATGACTCCCGGGTGGAGTGATTCTTTGGCGTGTCTAAGCGGTGATTCCTAAGAAGTGATTACAGATTGGGGTAAGTCCCCGGACTTTGGTCATTGTTTCTCGTTCACGTGGTTAACTAGGTGAATGTTATGAAGGTTGAAAGCGACTTGGAAGGCATTTTGTCTTCCGAGGCGTTTGCGTTATTCCTGCCTGACAAATCTGCAGGTTTCAGGTTTGATCGTTCCGATCAGATTATCTAAGGAATCAATCGCAATGAAATTTGCAGACTTCATGTGTGAATCCGCTATTTGCGTGGATGTTAAGGCTACCGACAAAGTCGGAGTCATTCAGGAATTAGTCAACTCACTGGTTTCATCCGGTCAGGTCAAAGAAGAAGACCGTGACTCGATTGTCGAGGCAATCATGAAACGCGAAGAGTTGGGTAGTACCGGCATCGGGCGCGGAGTAGCCGTTCCTCACACAAAACACTCAAGTGTTGAAAGCTTGATTGGAACTGTCGGCGTGAGTGCCGAAGGTGTTGAATTTGACAGTTTAGACGGAGAGAAGGTACAGCTATTGTTTTTGCTGGTATCCCACCCGGATCGTCCTGGTGATCACCTGCGAGCTCTGGAAAATATCTCCCGTCAGCTGCGTGACGATACATTTTGCCGTTTTCTCAAACAGAGTAAAACAGCCAAAGATATCGCTCAGTTATTGGAAGAAGCAGACAACAATCAGTTTGCTTCCTAGCTGTTGAATCGCTTGCTGGACTAGCATTCGTTCAGGTCAACCCAAAGAGGCCCGCGCATAACAAGTGCTCGAAGGTCGCTTAGGCCAGACCCTGAATGTGGAAAATGAGTCGTGTCGAGTAGGCCGAAGGCGATAGCTAAGATTTGGAATCAATAGTAGAGAATTATTACTCCAACAGGACATTAGGAATCTAGCGACGTTGATTATGTCATCGGATATTCAGACGAAATCGGTAACCATCTCGAATGAGGAGGGCTTACATGCCCGGCCGGCAAGTCTGTTTGCGCGAATGGCGAATCAGTTTAATGCTCAGATTATGGTTTCTCGCGGTGATGAGTCGGTGGATGGTAAGAGCATCCTGTCGATTCTGACGTTGGGAGCGACTCAGGGTGTTCAGTTAATTATCCGGGCAGAAGGCGCGGATGCTGATGTGGCTGTCCAACAGCTCAGTCAGCTGGTTGAATCAGGATTTGACGAATAGACCATTGATAGTATGACGGAATCTCTTCGTGAGTGTTTCCGCCCCCCTCCTGAATAACTCAACCTCCAGCCTGATCTGCCGACAAGTCGGTATGAGTGTCATTCCGGCTTGCTAGGACTAAACGTACATTTTTGCTACACGTAGCATGCACGCGACTGTAGCCACCAGCAGTACTCGTATTCGGAGCTGCCAGCAAAGCAGATTCGGATCCAAACCTAGTACCGTTGGGATGAGGGATGTAATGCAGATACTTGAGGGTATCGCAGTTTCTCCAGGCGTAGCCATTGGAGAGGTTGTGGTCATTGATAACGAGGGATTTCGGATTCCCACGCGTTTCGTAACCCGGGATGCGGTGGATGAAGAAGTGCTGCGCGTGCAACACGCGTTTGACAGCGTGGCAGCAGAGATCTCGCGTAATCATGAACGCATCGCCTCTCAACTTGGAATGCAGTACGGAGCGATCTTTGCTGCTCATCTACAGATGCTCCAGGATCCCACTTTGGTTTCAGAAGTCACCAGTATGATTTCTGAAAAACATCATTCGGCTGAATACGCCGTTTCCAAGACGCTCCGCCGGTATGCCAAGATCTTTCAGGAATTGGACGATCATTATATGGCCGAACGCGCTCATGATTTCTTTGATCTGGAAAAGAATCTGCTTGGCAAACTATTAGGGCGCCGCCGGGAATCACTGAGTAAAATCTCGACACCTGCCATCGTGTTGGCTCATAATTTGACACCCAGTGAAACAGCGAAACTCGATCCCCGGTTTGTCCTGGGGTTTGCAACGGAAGTGGGCGGCCCCAGTTCGCATACGGCGATTGTCGCCAAAGGTCTTGAAATTCCTGCCGTGGTGGGAACTGGAAATTTCCTCACCGATGTATCCGGCGGTGATGTGGTGATTGTGGATGGAGATCACGGGCAGGTGGTCCTTAATCCGGACGATAAAACGCTGCATCAGTATCAGGAAGAACTAGAACAACACCGCAGTCTGGCCGCAGAACTTTCTGTTTTGCGTGACCTGCCTGCGGAAACGACTGATGGTGTTCGTATCCAATTGGGTGCCAACATCGAATTTCCGCACGAAGTGAACGCCTGTCGTGAACGTGGTGCGGATGGGATTGGTCTTTATCGAACTGAGTTTCTCTACTTGGGAACCGAGGAAGAACCAACCGAAGAAGATCATTACCGAGCCTATGCTCATGTGATTCAATCCATGGGTAACCGTCAGGTAGTGTTCCGTACACTTGATTTGGGAGCTGACAAATTGGGTCAGCTACCACGTCACGAAGAAGAGAATAACCCGTTTTTGGGTGTCCGTAGTATTCGTCTTTCTCTGCGAAATCTTGATTTGTTTCGAGTGCAGTTGCGAGCATTAATTCGAGCCAGTGCTTTAGGACCGGTGCGAGTGATGTTTCCGATGATCTCGACTCTGCAGGAGCTTCGTCAGGCAAAGATGTTGCTTATCGACACCATGGAAGACTTAGTCGAAGACGGATATGAGCTCAAAGAGAAGCTCGAAATTGGAATCATGGTCGAGGTACCATCCGCAGTTTTGATGCTCGATAAATTCCTCAAAGAAGTGGATTTTATCAGTATCGGAACCAATGACCTGATTCAATACTGCCTGGCGGTGGATCGTAGCAATAAGGATGTGGCCAACCTATACCGAGCCAGTGATCCTGCTGTGTTACGACTCATTGAATCGACGATTCGTCAGTCCAACAAAGCCGGTGTGCCTGTCAACTTGTGTGGTGAAATGAGTACATCACCGAAGTACGTGCCGCTGTTGCTTGGTCTTGGATTACGCTCGTTGAGTGTCCCGCCAATTTCTGTACCTGAGATTAAACAGGTATGCCGAAGTGTCAGTATTGAACAATGCGAAACGATCGCCCGGCGTGTTATGGAATTAGAAGGCGCGTTGGAGGTTGATGCCTACCTCACCGATCAACTCAGGCAGATTTTCCCGGAACTCGCGATTTAATCCGCAGCTCACGCCGGAAAACCTTGCCTACAAAACAACGAAAGAAAATCGATGAAAAAAGAAATGGTAATTAACGTGGCACAGCCCGAAGAATGTCGGGTGGCCGTCATTGAAGATGGCCAGTTAGAAGAGCTGCATGTTGAGCGTGCCAGCCAGGATAACTATGTCGGCAATATCTACAAAGGAAAAGTGGTCAATCTGGAACCTGGTATTCAGGCTGCCTTTGTTGACTTTGGCGTCGGGCGGAATGGCTTTTTGCACATCAGCGACGTGGAGCCTCAATACTACCGTCAAGGTGGCTATGATCCCCAGGTGCCTGTCGAAGAACAAAACAAGGAATTGGCTGCCCAGCGTCGTCCGCAGCGAGGACGCGGCCGTAAGCGTCACTGGAATGGCGGGCGTCCGCGGGTGAAGCCGCCGATTCAGGAGATTTTCAAAAAGGGCGACGAAGTCGTCGTGCAGGTGATCAAAGAAGGCATCGGCACGAAAGGGCCGACGCTGTCAACCTACCTGAGTATCCCCGGAAGATTTCTGGTCCTGATGCCATCATTGGGACGGATTGGTGTTTCCAGAAAAATCGAAGATGACAAAGCACGACGTGTCCTGCGGGATATCCTCGTCGATATGGATCCTCCCGAAGGCCTGGGTTTTATCGTGCGAACAGCCGGGATGGGGCGTACTAAGAAAGAACTGTCTCGTGACATGGCTTACCTGATTCGCCTGTGGAAAGCGATTGTCCGTCGTCTCAAAAAATCAAACGCGCCTACCGACATCTACGAAGAGAACGATATCATCATTCGTACGATTCGGGATACCGTCGGTAGCGATATCGATGCCATTTATATTGACGAGGAAGATGCTTACAAGCGAGCTAAAGATTTTCTCGAAATGGTGATGCCGAAATTTGCGGATCGTCTTGAGTATTACAGTAGGACCCAACCAATCTTCCATAAGTACAAACTCGAAGATGAGATCGCGCGGATCTACAAACGGGAAGTTCCTCTCAAAGAAGGTGGCTCCATTGTCATTGATCCGACCGAAGCTCTGGTCGCGATCGATGTAAATAGTGGAAACTTCCGTAAGACAGACGCGGATGCCGAAGAGACCGCTTATCAGATGAATCTGCAGGCAGCTAAAGAGATTGCCCGGCAATTGAGGCTGCGGGATCTAGGTGGAGTGATTGTTAATGACTTCATCGATATGCGTAAGGAAAAACATCGACGTGGTGTGGAAAGAGCATTGCGTGATGCCATGGCACGGGACCGTGCCCGGACAAAAATTCTCCGTACCAGCCCGTTTGGACTGATCGAAATGACCAGACAGCGCATCCGCCCAAGTCTTAAACGGAGCGTCTATGATGATTGCCCCTGTTGCGGTGGAAGAGGACTTGTCAAAACAGCTGAAAGTATCGCGATCGAAGTCGTTCGTAAACTGATGCTGGCCTGTCGACGGAAACAGATTGCCCGAGTGTCTGTGCGAGTGCATGAGAGTGTGGAGGCGTATTTGAAGAATAAGAAACGCCGACAGATTGAAAAACTCGAGGAAGAAGGAAATATGATGGTCAAGGTACATAGCAATGAAGGACTGTACCCCGAACATCTTGAAATGGACTTTCGAAATTCAGAAGGAAAGTCGGTAAGAGTCTGATAATTCAGGCTCGTGGAAGGCTGAACGAGGATACCGGAAAGTTGCCGGGATTCCAAAGTTAGCCCCTCGACGAAGTCTGGTTTTTGAGATATTTTTAATAGTTCCAAACTAGTTTGTTTGCCTCTGCTATAGCAAGCATTTGCGGCAAAAACAGAGCAAATTAGAAGGAAAGAGTTACCAGTGGCTAAAGCTGAGACTCAATTATTTCGAACAATAACAACTGTGAACCGTTTTTCCCAAAACAGATAAGAATCATGTACGCAATCATTGCAGACGGTGGACGTCAGTACAAAGTAGAAGAAGGCCAGGAACTGGATATTGATCTGCGCAATGCAGCCTCCGGAGATAAAATCACTTTTGACCAGGTATTAGCTGTGTCGAGTGATGACGGAACGAAAATAGGTCAGCCAGTAGTGGAAGGTGCTACGGTGACTGCTGAAGTTCTATCCGAAGTCAAAGGCGAGAAAATCTATGTTCAGAAGTTTCGCCGACGTAAAGATTCAAAACGTCGAACCGGCCATCGCCAGCAATACACTCGCATTCGCATAGCAAAAATCTCAGGTTAACTGAGTCACGAAAACAGAAAAGCACCTCGATGTCCCGAGGTGCTTTTTTTATGCGCTCGGCCGCCAAATGCGACCCTCGTTGCCTGTCTGGTGATGGTCGAAATTAATTCTCCGTGTTCTCGTGGGCATGTAATGCTGCGTGCTCGTCCTCGTCTTCCGGGCGATTATCAAAACCACGTTCGGCTGTAAATTCGATGTGATCCAGGAATTTCACGTTGGCACATTCGTCAATGTCATCGGTATTACAGGCCGCATGATCAGGAATCAGAAAGCGAAAAGGTCCTCCGGCCTTAACATCCAAAGCCTGTCCATTCTTTGCGTATTGGATAAGTCCGCGTTCTCTGACCGCAGCTAGTGGGATACTGGCATGAAAGTCATCCAGTGTTCCATGTAATCCCAGGAACTGTGCTTCAGCGGATGGCTGACACAAGGCGAGCAATCCCTCGAGTGTTATAGCCTGTCCCTCACGTCCTGGCATCAGCGTTGTAATGTCGACGACTTGATATGCATCTGTGACATTTTGAAAATCTTCAATGCTCAGATTCAATTCTGTCTGAACCAATCCGTTTACTTTTAACGCAGTTTCCATGTGATTGTTGATAACCTTTGTTAGTTTGACTTGAGATAGACGAGCATGTTCTTTTCGATCACCGGCGATTCGCTCGTTGCGGCTGTGATCTTACAGACTGCTATCTTCTCTTTAACACTTACTACTTCGATGCTGCAGACTGGAATGGTTACCACATCCAGTACTTCTCCGGTTTGCGGATCTGAAATGGTCTTACCAACTTTGTTTACGGTCAATTGCGAGCCCACTTTCAAACCCGCATTCGCACCGGCATTGAGGTACACGAATTGCTCGTCCCAGTCTGCCACTCGCGCTTCCCACGGATGGGAATTGATTTTATGAGAGGTACGGGTGACGGCCAGTTTAACTGCCCGGGAAACCGCTTTTCCAACAGATGTGTCTTCGATCTTCCCAAAGTTAACATCAAAACCATCGAGCTTATTAGGTTTAAGATCCTGATAGGCAAACCCCAGATTTACGCCCGAGCCGGTGGCTGTTCCGTCCGCTCGATGGGACGCAATAATCTTTCCTGAACTCGTTTCAATCACTCGTACGATCACGGTTGCTTTGGCAGTGGTTCGATTAGTACCGACAACGACATCAAATCCATCACCCCCCAAACCCAATTGCCCCAACCCGAACTGCAGTCCTTGACTGGTTCGCTGATCGACATCGGTTACGACGACTTCAAAAATCAGTTGTGCACCAATGTGCTGCACATTTTCAAACATATTGGCTTCTGCGTTGAGTGTTTCAATATTAAGTCGCTCGACAACAGTAAACGCATCGGAATTGACGAGTTCATCGACCACCAATTCATCGACCCCGGGGAATTGAAATCCAGGTTGGTATTTAGGCCAGACGGCAACGGTCTTACGCGGGCCGGCGGCTTTCTTAGGCGCAGATTCGACAACAACCGTATTCTTATTGCGATCAGGTTTAGGGCGACTGTATTTAGGCCGTCGCGGTGCCGCGTCCGCCAGAGATGTAAATAACAGGCTCATTAGTAGCAGTGTTGATAAAGTTCGCAATGATGAGGTGGTTCGATCAGTCATTTTGCAGAGGGCTTTCTTGTTAGCTTGTTAAATTATTCGAAGCCGTATGCACCAGACGGTCGAATATCGACTCCGGTTCGACGAGCAATTCGGCTATTGGCCATGAAACGTGGCTCGACAGACATGTGGACTCCGAAGTTGTCCCGGCTTTCATCATAGTTCACACCAACACGGATCAGCAATGACTCACCAATACGGACAATCGATAGGCTTTGGCCGATGTTGCCAGAATCGCCGAGGTCAAAGGAAGAACCAAGAATACCGATCCATTTTTGACTCATTTTGTAACTCAGTGCGGCGTTGACGATGTGACTTGAAATCGGACCGTCGATCATTCGATAGCCCAGGTAGAAGCGGCCGGTATCCGGACGACTAATCACTCCTCCAATACTGGCTGTGCGTAATCCTTTACTAAAGAAATCAAAATAGCCATCGGAAAGCACAGTGAAGCGGTCACCTACATGCCAGCGGTAATCGTAATCAAACAGGCCTGCATGCTGCCCGTGGTTGTGTTCTCTGTCCGGGAACATGATGACCTGAGCATGTAGTACCATCCAATCGACAATGTGTTCTTTGCCAGGTAATCCACGTTTGGTTTGCCAACGTTGTTCAGTGCCTAAGCGAAAGGCCATCGTGTCATCAGCGATTTCAGTAACCGGAGCCGTGACGTTGCCTTGCATGTTGGTACGATAGGCAAAGATGCGTTCATCCCATTTTGCACCAATATTCTGACCGGCAAGACCTCCAAACGTATCAAAGAAAAACCGTCGGCGGAAATGTTCCTGGGCATCATCATCGAGGGCATCGTAGCGGGGGAACATGGTGAGTTGTTCACTGGCATCCGCCCAGTAAGCATCCATTGTCCAGTTCACTTTGTGAGAAACACCGTTCACGTTAAACAGCGTGCTTTTGATTCCGGTGTCGGTTCTGGTCATGGGCAGATTCGTTCGGACTCCAATCTGACCATAGGTTCTTGTGGCAGACTGGTGATTGATATCTTCACCCCAGTGGGCGACTTCACCCAGCAGGTAAGGAACAACTTTGACATGACCTAACTGAAAAGGCATATCAATTTCCTGACGCGATGCAGCGCGGAGGCCGGAGTACTGTTGTTCTTCTCCCGCCATCAGATCGAATTTGGCGACTTCA
>DEAW01000147.1:89661-110913 GCA_002348315.1 Planctomycetaceae bacterium UBA2972
CGGTCAGCGAAGAGTGATTTTCCCAGCCAGTTATGACTAAATCGAGGTAACCAATCCGTCTGCGTGTGAAAGTCGTTCGTCCGAATATTGGAATCGACCGCCCAGGATATATTTTCATCGATTCGTTTTAACTCCACGCCTGTAATTTGGTCTTTATCCTCGTCCCACTCGCGTTCGTAGTATTGTTCGAGGAAGTTTCGATCGGAGATGACTCCGACTTCACCGGTGAGTTGATAGCCGTCGCCAAGCAGCTGTCGATGATTCCAAAAGATACGGCCTCGGAAATCCTTTTCCGGATCTAGACTTCGCCTTCCTCTTCCCAGATTGTCCAGTCCGCTATCCTGGAGTCCCCAGGCATCAAATCGTCCCTTTGCAAGTCCGGGCAGATTAAACATGTCATCACGCTGATAGTCATACAGCGTTCCGATGCCCACACCACGCTCGCTCATAAAGTCAGCCGACAGAGACCACTTGGTATTCTTGGGTGGGTTTTCGACATTGAATAACTGAAAAGCATTCCAGTCGATCAGTAATTGCTGGCCGTAAACACGGTCACTCTTAAAACGAACTCGGTCTAAGTAAAACGCCGGCGAGTCCAGCCGAGTGGCCATTACAGGCCAGTAGAATATGGGTACGCCACCGACAAACAAGAAATTGTTTTGGCTTTCAGCTGTGATATTGTGATCGTAAACAAGCTCGTTGGTATTGGGGTCTCGCCGCTGCTGCCCGGTTAACGGGTCGATTTGCCGTTCTAATTGATCGGTGATTTCAATTTCATCGGATTGAAACCAATACGTAGGAATCCCCATCCGACTTGAAGTGATTGCAGCGCCGTAAGCCAGAAACTTCTGTTTGTTGACCTGTTGTAAAACATCCGCTTTGACTCGCAACAGTCCTTCGTACTGAGCTACGGGCGTGAGAATCTCGGCACTGAGAATCATGCCAAACTCTTCGGTCACGTTGTAATACATGCGGTCAGCATAAATGACCCGGTCGCCCTGTCGGAAAATGATGTTGCCTTCGAGATACAACTCCAGTGGCGCGTCTTCATCGGTAACTTCACCGCCTTGTAATTGAGCGACGGCCGGCCCCCACACTACCATATTGTCGGTTTCAATCGTGAACGTTCCGGATTCACCAGTTGCAGGAGCCTGAAAGCCTTCAATCGTCGCGCGGATTCCGGACTTGGCAATGGCAATCGTCCCGGAGCCATCGGGCGATTTATCGATATGCAAACTCCAGTCCACATTGCTGCGTCCCTGAATCCGTAAGCGGTGCGAACCTAACGCAACCTCGTTGTCGCGGCTATCCCCGTTATTGGTGTTCAGAGCAGGTTGCTGAAAGGCTGCCAGACGCACATTGGATGCTGTGGTGTTGGCACGGCGGGAGATGTCCTGACGTGCTTGACTTGCACGACGGAAAAGATCCGAAGGAGCACGCGCTGCCTGAGTTTGGTTTTGGACATTGATGGAGACATTGGTGAAGGTATATAAACGGCCCAACCACTGCTTATCCTGTAACACACTGTCACGACCAATCGGTTGATGTTGATTGTCAAAACCCGTGATCGTTTGACGATGAATTTCAACGTCCGGCCCTTCAAAGTAAGCAATTACTTTATGAGGTGCTCGAGACGAAGCTGTTGCCCGATCGATCCAGACAATGGCACGATTTCCTTTGGCCGAAAATTGGCCATGGCGAATGACACATTGCTCCACTTCCCAGATCTCATAATGGCCCTGATTCCAGAAGTGCCCCTGTTCACCTGTGATTAAAACAGGAGTCTGAATGTCCTGGTCAGCAAACTCAATCTGCTGAGCGTGCAATGGATGGGAAGACAACGCCAGGCAAAGCAGTAACGCCACTGTGACTCGTCGGCGCAGAGGGCCTTCCGAGCGTCGGTTTTCGGCAATTTGACGAGCCAGTTGCAACACGATTTCTTAGCGGCATCCTTGCCACAGAACAGATGAGTGGGATTGGCAGGGTTTTTGGGATTTTCAACCATCCATGTCGATGACCTAAAAACACCTATAAGTCGGGAAATTATAGGGATTTGCGGACTTCGTCACAATGCGAATCGGTTACGAATCAGCTTCGGTTTTTGTACCCAAAAAGGAGATCGCAGCCACCAAACAGAGCACAGGAATTAATGGGGCTCGCATACGCATATTGGACCAAAAAACGGTGTGCATTAAAGAGAATGCAATGATCATCGAGAGCCCGGCGAGCAGACCGGAATGAGCCCATTTTCGAGTGTGAAATAGCGTGAAATTAGCCACCAAAAGATAGATTAAGACATACCACAGCCCTACGGCATACCGTTGAATGTCGCTTCGCTCCCCCGGAATTTCAGCCGGTAACGGAGTCCAAAAGGCTTTCAGGCGAGTTAGACAACCATGTGCAAAACTAACCTGATTGGCTCGAATATGGTGAAAGGCTACGGCATAGCAAAACGCATCACGTTCCACTTCGTTTCGTGAAATGATGGCTTCTTTGAGTGAAGCTTCGGCCGACCAGAAATCAAAACCCGGGTCTTCAGAGACATTGAACCGCAATACACCCTCGTCAAACGCCTGGGCTTCATAAATTGAATCTGAATTATCAAGTTGTTGCTTGGCTTGTTGATAGTACAGAGGATTATTTCCCAACAGTAACGTATAGCCTCCGTGCGTTGTTGCAAGCACTGGTTTATCAAACAATTGGTAATTCCTGTATACCCAGGGGCTCAGAGTAAACAGCACCACACAGCCCATGGCAAACGTGGTCATCAACCGTTTCGCCAAACTCGTTTGCAGCGTAAACAACAGGAGTACGAGTGTGAGTAACGCGTAGACATAAAACGTCGGGCGACAATATCCCGCCAATCCAAAGGCGATCGCAGTAAGTAGGCCATTCAGGAGGCCTGGGTGGTCCAGCAGTTTAGCAACTCGCCAAATGGAAAGAACGGCCAGGAAGGTTGCTAAGGTTTCTGTCATCACCAGGACGGATTGATTCAGCAGAATTGGGTCGAATGTGACCAGTAGACCAGCAAGCCACCCCGTCTTTTCATCTTTGATCTGCTGGCCTAAAAGGACAGTAATCCAGACCGTACCTACAGCCAACAACAGGTGCAGGATGACAATCCATAACTTGGCAGACAATCCCAGTTTGAGGCCGACTGCTAACAACACTGGATACAGCGCGGGGCGAAACGCAGTCGGATTACCATCGAGGGCATAGGTGGAAGAATCTGCCAGGCTCGTCCCTAAATGCAGATACAGATCAACGTCCTGCTTGATACTTGCTGATAGTTGTTCGCCCAAGGCGAATAATACGCAGATGCGTACGACACAGGTGAAGGCTAAGAGCAAGAGCAAGCGGTTTCGCATTTTACGATTCATTGCGTCCCTACTGTTGCAGCGCGTAAATCACGATATTGGTTCCTAACCGGGCCGCATCGTTTTGCAGGTACCCTTTGCACTCCAGCGAGCTTTGGTTTTCCAGTGCACAACTGAGATCGTATGGAGAAAAGGCAATGGCAAGTCGGCCTTCCAGTTGAAACCCTTCGACGTGGGGCGTCACTTCAGTTTCGGTGACCTGAGTACGTGGACCATCGCTTTGTGACGCAGGCGAACGGAGTGTTACTTTGCGGACATCAAACCCACCGAATTCTTCGGTGAACAACGGATGCTCGGCCGGCAGGCGGCGCAACACCTGTTCCGGGAAAATCATTCTCATTTCCCGACGGAAGGACTCCGCAAACTGGGGACTCGCGCAGATTGCGTCTCCGAAAATAAATCCACCATTGATAACGAACTGCTTTAATGCCTGTCGTTCGGCTGCTGTCCATTTAAACGTTCGCCGCCCATGTACGAACAGCACAGGGTATTCTTCGATGGAGTCGGTGGCAGCGATGACCTGCGTACCAATAGAGATGCGAATTCCCGTTTCGCGTTGCATACTTGCTAATAAATTATTTAGGGCATTGGGTGCTTCATTAGGGCCACCTGAGTGGCTGAGTTTCGGAATCCTAAGCGTTTTCCTTAGTACAGAAGTTGAGTTTGTAGAGTCGAAGGCGAGTTGCGGGCGTTCCAGTTTTTCCTTGAGTTGACGGTTTGTTGCGTAGGTGAGCACATTCGTGCCAATGGCTAGCCGATCTTTGATTTCCTGATTGACGGCATCCGGGATTCCCGAATCCGGTCGCGGATTGAACAATTCCCAATAACAGCCCAGATCCGTCGTCACATAAACCACGCTGGTCCGACAGCAGGTTTGCAAGCCATGTAACTGTCCAACATATTTTGCTGGAATGTTCTTGTCGGCAAACCAGATGTCATGGTCGGGAGCGAGTGGAGTGAGCGGACTGTCCGGAAACAATTCGGCCAGCACCTCACGAAATTCCTGATCGAACTGCTGATCGCCGCAGGCATTCTCAACGAACAGGAAGCCTCCCTGATTCACGTACTGTTTAAGCAGGTCTTTCTGTTTGGGCTTTAACTGCATCGACCCTTTGCCGCTGATAAACAAGACAGGTGATTCCAGTAGGTCTGCGACATTGGCAATTTCCAGTTCCATCGTTTGCCAGGTCAGATACATATCCCAACTCTTTTCAGTCTGCAGGACCAGATTCTGTAGGTCCTGTGGGTGCTGATTCCATTGCTCCTTATCTCCGTAAGCAAGTTTGGACACTGCCAGTGGCCGGCGACCTTTCGCAAGAAATAGTAGTGCAAAGGATGAAGCAATCAGGGGATTACTTTCACCGTGAGACAGGGAACCTCTCCAGTTTCCACGGAGTTTATCCTGTAGACCAACAATATGCTCGCAGCCCATACGATACCAATCAGTTGTGCCGATGAATCGAGTGCCAGTGAGTCTGCCCACTCGTTCGATGCAGTACATTTGATAGAAGTAGGCCGAACTTGCCGACTGAGCGCCTACTTTGATATTTCGGGAAAGCCAAATCAGCCCCCGCTCGACGGCATCCTGTTCAGCAGGGGCCGCACAGCACTGAACCATCCCATTGTTGATCCGGTTATTGAGATCACGGACTTTGCCTCGAGTGACGACGAGTGAGGCAATTCCCGCGCATGTCATACTGATGGTTGGTTTGGGGCCGAAAGTGGAATCATAGTTCCAGCCACCGCTTGGATCCTGCCGGGAACTCCAATACTGCTCGGCCTTGCCCCAAGTGGTTTCCGGAATCAAAATCCCCTGCCGTTCCGCTTCATGCAATGCGAGCAGTGCAAACTGGCTGTTGGAGGGATCAGAAGAAACGCTGTTTTCCAGGTACCCCCATCCGCCCTCGGTATTTTGAGTTTTGACCAGCCATTCGGCCAAACGCTTGATATGCAATTTATCTCGCTGAGGTTCGGCCTGGCAAAAGACCATTAGTTGCAGGGAAACCACATAAGTGGTTCCTGAAGGTGGAGCTGTCCGCATGTAATTCAAGGATTTGGCAACCGCCTCATCCTGAATATCCTGATCGCAGTTAAGCAGTGCGAGTGTGACTAATGCTGTCACTCCATTTGGAAAGAGAACGGTCCCATTGGGCGCGGCAAAATCCGGATAAGATCCATCAGCCTGTTGCTGAACCCGGAGAAACTTGACACCTTTTTCAATTGCCGAATTGACTTGTTCCGCTGTGATCTCAGCCCGAACGGTTTTCAAGGAAACCAACGGGATGCTGAGCGTCAGCAGGATCGTAAGAACGGGTTTGAAAATGGTATTACGAGTCATAGGTGTCCCGGTGAATGGGGAATGAATTGACCGTTGTGGAGAGCTTGATTTGGGAAACGATTTTGGTCCTGTTTACTCGAAAACTGAGCAATTCGAATATTAATTTAGGGATGAACGATAAACGAGGCAACGCGAATCTCTAAATAAGGCTGGCCAACAAGGCTCCGACTTCGAATTGTTATGGACAAAGGGCGGTAGTTATTCAATGATACGCTGCTGGAAAATACTTTGTTTACAGGAATAGAACTACCGTGTCGAACAATCAGAAGAGTCTGGGAGACATCCTGCAGGAATTTGCGCAACATCGTCAAGTGATGCAGCAGGAATTGCAAAAAGTCATCATCGGACAGCATGACGTCATTGAGCAGTTGTTTGCTGCGATTTTCACGCGTGGTCATTGCTTACTGGAAGGGGTTCCGGGGTTAGCCAAAACATTAATGGTTAGTACGCTGGCCAGGATTCTCGATGTCTCCTTTAATCGCATCCAGTTTACTCCGGATTTGATGCCCAGCGATATTACCGGGACCAACGTGCTGGATGAAGATGACAAGGGGAAGCGAGCATTCAGATTTGTCCAGGGCCCGATCTTCACGAATATCCTGTTAGCGGACGAAATCAATCGTACGCCTCCAAAGACTCAGGCCGCTCTATTGCAGTCAATGCAGGAACGCGAAGTTACCGTGGCTGGTACCACCTATGATTTACCTCAGCCCTTTTTCACCATCGCAACACAAAACCCCATTGAGCAGGAAGGGACGTACCCCTTGCCTGAAGCGCAGCTCGACCGGTTCATGTTCAACATTAAGGTCGGTTATCCATCAGCTTCGGAAGAAGAGCAGATTCTGACCGCCACGACGCGCAATGAAAAGCCGGAAGTGAATAAGATACTTTCCGCCAAAGCGATTGTGAATCTTCAAAAACTGGTGAATAGTATCGCGGTCAGCGAGCAAATTGTGAAGTATGCCGCCAGACTCGTACGAGCCACACGCCCGGGTGACAGTGAGTCACCTGAATTCATTAAAGAGTTAGTGGATTGGGGAGCCGGGCCGCGAGCAGGTCAATTTTTGATTCAGGGTGGAAAGGCGATTGCAGCGATGGATGGCCGCTTCAGTGTGGCGATTGCCGATGTCCAGCGAATCGCGGTTCCCGTTTTGCGACACCGGGTGAGTGCAAATTTCCAGGCGCAAGCCGAAGGGATGGATACCGAAGCCATCGTGCAAAAACTACTTGCCGAGATTCCTCCTCCTAACGCTGAAAAATATGAATAAGCTTCCATTGCCATGACAGCTGTAGAATCCTACTTAAAGCCGGAGGTGATCACGCAGATCAAGCGTTTGGATCTACGTGCGCAGTTTGTGGTTAAGGGATTTCTGCAGGGGTTGCATGCCAGTCCATTTCAGGGATTTTCAGTAGAGTTTTCTGAACACCGTCGCTATACCCATGGCGATGATCCGGCAGATATCGATTGGCTCGTTTACGCCAAGACGGACAAGTACTACGTTAAGAAGTTCGAAGCCGAAACCAATCTTACCGGTTACCTGGCGATGGATTTAAGTAAATCCATGGGGTTCACCTATCGTCAGGAACTCACGAAGTTTGATTATTCAATTTGTCTGGCTGCGGCCTTGTGCTATCTCATGATTCATCAACAAGACCCGGTCGGTCTGGTTACGTTTGATGAGAAGATTCGACATTGCCTGCCACCCAAATCGCGGCGATCCCAACTAGCGAATGTCCTGTCTCATCTTTCTCAGTTAAAACCGGATGGACAGACGAATATAGCTCAGAGTCTGGGTCAGCTGGCGGCGATGTTAAAACAACGTAGTCTGGTCATGGTGTTTTCTGATTTCTTATCGGAAAGCCAGCCGGTATTTGAATCGTTACGGCGGCTACGGCACGGCGGACACGACGTCATTCTGTTTCATGTGCTTGATGAATCGGAAGTGACGTTTCCTTTCGACGGGATGGTTGAACTACAGGATCCCGAATCGGAGGAGACGCTGGTCGTGGAAGCAGCGGGCTTCCGTCAGGACTATGCCACGCAAATTGACACGTTTCGTTCCGAGTATCAATCCGAATGCCAGAATATTGGTGTTGATTATGTTCCTCTGGATACCAGCATGCAATTTGACCGTGCCTTAATGGAATATCTGTTAAGCCGACGTAGCCGTTGTTAGAAGCTGGAGGAGGATACAACCTGTGGCGTTTCTGAATTCATCGCTAATATTTGGTGGCCTGTTCATTGCATTGCCTCTGATCATCCACATGGCGATGCGTCGCAAACCCGTCCCGCAACTATTCCCGGCACTCCGGTTTGTTCAACAAAAACAAGTCAGCAATCAACGGACCTTGCGGATGAAGCAGTGGTTGCTGTTGTTTCTACGCTGTTTACTGGTGGCCCTGCTGGCCCTGGCCTTCAGCGGTCCTTCGGCAGATCAGGCAGTGGCCGGTAATTGGATTGTCATAGGAATCATCACAACCGCTGTTGCACTGGTAGTAATCGTTGCTGTGGCGGCCTGGAATTCTCAGGTGGCCAGGCCGATCGTATGGTCATTAGTAGGTGTCGTTGTCCTGGGAATCCTGTTGGATATTCTGTTTGTCTACAGAGTTAGTAATGATCAGGACACGGTCCTCATTGGTGATGCAGACGCTGCCGTCTGCGCAGCGTTGATCTTCGACAACTCGCCACGAATGTCCTACCAGCAGGAAGGAGAAACGCGGTTAGAAAGGGCGCAGGAGATGGCAACCTGGTTGACTTCTCAGTTACCTGAGGCCAGCGATGTAGCGGTGTTGGATCGTAGTACCAGAAATGTCGTGTTTAGTACGGATCTTAATTCGACGGTCAATTCGATCGAGCAATTACAAGTCGAACATAATCCGGTATCGCTTGAATTTAGTATTCGCTCAGCCATGCAGCTATTGTCGTCTTCCGATTTCGAGCATCAGGAAATCTACCTTTTTACAGATTTGTCCAAAGTGGCGTGGGAGTCTGTGAATATGGCGTTGAAAAAGGAGATGGAACAACAGCAAATCGAATTGTTTCTTATCGATGTCGGAATAGAATCTCCGGCGAATGTAGCATTGAGCAGGCCTGAATTACAGGATGAGTTAATGATTGGGCAGGCCTCGACAGAGGTCAGTGTCGACGTATCGCATCTTGGGCTGGAAACAACACGTACACTGCAACTCGTCGTCGAAGAAGTTGACCTGACTTTGCCAATCATTACTGATGGCGCTCTGGAGACGCCGCCAGTGAGGATTTTGGCAGAACAGGATTTGACTTTTGCTCAATCGGACTCGATCAGCCAGCAATCGGTCACGTTTTCATTAAGCGGATTACCACAGGGTGTACATCATGGGCAATTGAGACTGTTAGGTGGTGACGGTCTAAGTGTTGATGATGTACGACATTTTACCGTCAGCTCGGATGTTGCTTCACCGATCCTGATTATGACGGCTGAGGGTGTACCCACGCGATACTTTACTCAGGCTATCGCTCCGCAGTCCGAACGGCAAATGGGTCGGGCACGCTATGATTTCACGGTTGTTCGTAATGGTAATATTACCGAACGGGGACTCGAGCAATACGCTAGTGTCATTCTGATCGACCCCGCTCCGCTCTCCATGGAGACCTGGCAGCACTTAACACACTATGTGTCGGGTGGAGGATCGTTGGGAGTGTTCTTAGGGCCCAATATGACAGCCGAAAATCTGGCACAGGAAGATATGGTTGCGTCTCTGCTTGGTGGCTCGATCAAGCGACTATGGCGAAGTGATGAGAGAAACTTTTTGGAAGCCGAGACAAATCAACACCGGGTACTAAAGGATTTTGCATCACTACAGGGCTCCGTACCCTGGGCTCAATTCCCTGTCGTACGGTATTGGCAGATGGCTGAGGTGAAGGAGACAGCTCAAATCATTATGCGGTTCAGTCGCCAGGCTGATCATCCAGCAATTCTGGAAAATTCTTTTGGAGGTGGAACCGTGATTACGATGCTGACTCCGATTTCCGAGCCGTTGAATTTGGAAACGCGGACGCCCTGGAATCGACTTGCCAGCGGCAATGATAACTGGCCTTACTTTATTTTGATTAATGCCATCGCTGAGAGGCTGGTGTCGAATCGTGAGTCACGCTTGAATTATCAGGTTGGAGAAATCGTCTTGTTGCGTAATGACGAGGGACTGTTTCCCGGAGAATATCAGTTGTTTACACCGGATGCAGACTTACAGAATGTGCAAGCGGTGGATGCATCGTTGCAGGTGTCTTTTACAAATACGCCGGGCGCCTACCGTCTGAAAGGCCAGCAGGACGGACCCCTCCTGCGCGGTTTCTCGGTGAATGCATTAGAGAGTTTCAGTGATCTTCAGCGACTGGATTCGGAAGTATTAGATTCCAAACTTGGTGCCCGGCAATACCAACTCGCAAAGAATCAGGAGGAGGTTTCTTTTGGCGTGCGACAACGCAGAGTGGGACAAGAGTTCTTTGCTGTCCTGATTCTGTTAGTCGGTGTGGTGTTTCTGCTAGAGCATCTTATGTCGAATAGATTTTATGCGCAGCAATCCGAAATGGTGGACAGCTCAGAACGGACGGTCGGGGAGGTGGTTAAGTGATTCAGGGCTGGTCCTTAGATCCGATTTTCAACTCGCTGACCGGTGTCGTCGTCATTTGGTTTGTCTTGTTAATGGCTATGATTCTGATTCGGCCCTACCGTAACCTGCAAGCCAACCGAAGAAGAATACTCTTAGTGCTGCGAATAGTTCTCGTGCTAATTCTGGGAATCGTCATGCTAAGGCCAGGGCGTACCGTCTCGGAGACCTTAACTCGCAAAGCGGCCGTGATGGTGCTTACCGATGAAACAGAGAGTATGCAGCAACCGTCGGCTGTGGATACGCTCACACGCTGGCAGCATCAAACCAGAGTTTGGCAGAACACAGCTGAATTTCTTCAGGATCGAAGTGATCTGGTTCTTCCCAAGTGGTTTGGGTACACGGATCACATTTCCAAGCAACGTTGGGATGATTCGCAGCAATGGACGATGCCTGACGAACCGGTTGGAGAGACGACGGACCTCGGGGCTTCGTTGTATGAAGCGGTGACGAGCGAACCCGGGCAGCAGATTCATGCGGTGGTTTTGATGGGTGACGGGCGTCAGACAGCTTATCGGAGCGACGTGGATATTCGGCAAGCGATTGACGAATTGCGTCGCCGGGGCATTCCCTTGATCGGCATACCCTTCGGGCGGGAAGGAGATGTTCAGCAGTCCAAAGATATTGCTATCGAACAATTGCCTCAGCAATTCCGCGTGTTTTCAGGAAACGACATTGAGATCAATGCGATCGCCAGGTTGCGAGCCGTTTTGTCTGAGCCGGTACAGGTGCAACTGAAAATGACACCGACCAATGGTGAAACTCAGATTGTTCAGACGGTGGATGTGACAGCAACAGAGACCGATGATATTCAACCCGTACAGTTTACGTTGACCGCTGGTGAGCCAGGTACTTATATGCTTGAAGTGGTTGCCAATTCAGTGGATGGCGAAGTCCTGTTAGCAAACAATCGCCAAACGGCTTATCTGACCGTGCTCGAAGGAGGACTGCGAGTGCTCTATCTTTATGGTAATCGTTTAGGTGAACAGCTCGAAATGCGACGGAGTCTAGCGTCTTCACCAGATATTGAATTGTCAGAGAGCTATCTGCGTCACCTGTCTTCTAAGAACTGGCCGGACCCAAGAGCGAATGTGATTGCGGATCAACAATTCGATGTGCTGATTCTTGAAGATGTACATGCAGATGCTCTCGGAGAAGAGAATCTACAAGCCGTAGCTCAGGCTATCGAAGACGGTAAGGGGCTTATGATGCTTGGAGGGTTTTACAGTTTCGGCCCCGGAGCCTATAAGGATTCACCGCTGGATGCGGTTTTGCCAATTGAAATGGAGATTTTTGAGCGTCAGGAAGTCGGTGCCGCATTCCCGGTGAGAATGGCCTTTCATATTGACCGCGAGGTTGCGATGCGGTCCACCGTAGACCATCCTCTCACGAAGCTTGGGTCGACTGCAGAAATCTGGCAACAACTACCTCCGCTTGAAGGAGCAAATCTATTTCAGGGAGTGAAAGAAACAGGCGAGATTATTCTCACATCAGATCGTGATGAACCGTTGATGGTGGCTTCACAATACGGGTTGGGCCGAGTGGTGGCGTTCGCGGGGGATACGACCTGGCGTTGGGCACGTCATGGTCACGCGGAGACGTTACGTAGATTTTGGCGGCAAAATATTCTTTGGCTGGCACGTCGCGAAAATCTACAGCAGCGAGATGTTTGGTTGCAACTGGATCAACGCCGCTTTGTGCCGGGCGGAGAAATCGAATTCAAAGTGGGTGTCGATATTCTGGGAGGCGAAGAGTTGGATCCATCCAATTTAGTTTGGCAAGTGATCTTAAAAGATCCGACTGAAAACACTCAGCCGATTACTGCCAGCAGGCAAAGTGGTATTTGGGGAGGTGTTCTTCCGGCCTTAGATCAGCCGGGTGAATATCAATTACAAGCAGAAGTAACGGATGGAGCTACGCAGGTTGGCCAGGCAGTGGTTAATTTTCAGATTCTCGACATGCAACCGGAACGTAATAATTCACTGGCGGACTTTCAGCAATTCAACCGACTGGCCGAGATGACTGCAGAGCATGGAGGTCGAGTGGTTGAACCGAAGGAACTCAACACCGTTTTACAGGAAATCATTGATGAGGCCAGCGATGAGGAAGTTGAGATTCAAATGAGTTGGCAGTTGGGGGCCACTCAGACAAGCGCCTGGGTTCTGATGCTGATCTTCAGCAGCTTATTCACATTGGACTGGAGTCTGCGAAAACGCTGGGGCCTGGTCTAAGATTTAAGAACTGCCATCAATCGAATGATCATGGTGTATAGATGTTCCAGTCATCTTGTTGATATTTCGTCGTTCGTAGTTGCTTTAAGATGGTCTGAACGTCCGTGGGTATTTCCGGGAGTGCACTGGTCGGCCTCCAGTGTTCAATCAACGCCGTTTGAACGTCTTCAATCGATACGTTCAGGTTAGTGACGAAGCCTGTATGATCACGTCCTTGTCGATAGTCAGGTTGTTTTTGGGGAAACAGCAACGCCTGACTAATCTTCTCCAGTGAAAAGTTACAGAGCATGGTTCCGTGGTACAGGATACTATCTCGTTTCAAACGCAGACTGTTTCCAGAAAACTTGAGATCACCACATGCCAGATCGCTAAATCCTTGAATGCTGCAATCGATACCGATCCCCTGCAAGGCCGTGGCGGTTTCCCCCAGAACGAAGTCATGACATCCCTGTATTTCTTTTAGACGAGCTTGGCGATTACTGTTGAGCACGACGGTGTACATGAGGCATCCCGGTCCGGTGAGTATGGTACCTCCGCCACTTGGCCTGCGGTAAACAGCTATCTGGTGCTGCCGACAAAATTCAAAGTCTGCCTCCTCTTCGAGCTGTCCTGATCGGCCCATAACAACGGCATACTGTTGAGGCTTCCAAAATCGCAGGAACTGCTCGCCGGTATTTTCACTCTGTACCAGTAATGCTTCGTCAAATGCGATATTCTCAATCACAGATTCGAAGGTGAGGTCAAGTAATTGCATCGTGAGCAGGGGGCTAATAAATAGGGGATGGTTTTGAAATGGCGTCAAATAACTGAATCACCTTGACGGGTTTACTGGTCAATCTACACTAAAACCATACTCTTGGAGGTGTTGCTGAACACGACAGAGAGAAGTTGTTATTTCGCATTGGAGTCAGATCTTTGACAGATCACCCCGAAAAGGAAATCCTACCAGAATCTCCGGAACAAAAGGGTGCGCCGGAGGCGTTGCCGGATGTGCAGCCGCCTCAGGCTGGATTCCTGGTGCAGCTGTTTCTCATCCCGATGGTCATTGTGACCGCAATCATTTGTGTCTGGTTGCTGTTTAATGTCATTTCGCAAAGTGAGTCCCCGACGGAATTAGTACGGGGACTGCGCAAAATGGATAGTTCAAGCTGGCAAAAAGCATATACGCTGTCGAACCTGCTGAGGACACCTAATTCCAAAGAGCTCAAGACGGATCCGGAGCTGGCTGCGGAATTGATCGCCATTCTGGAGGCCAGACTGGATTTGGAAACGGCGGATCAGAATCAGGTGAAGCTGCGAGTTTTTGTCTGTCGTTGTTTAGGGGAATTTGAAATTGCAGACGGCATGGATGTGCTCATTGATGTCAGTCAACGTACGGAATCGGAGTTCGAGATTGAAATTGGCCGTACGGCAGTCGAGTCCCTTGCCGTTTTGATTCAAAATCTGGGAGCGGAATCTCTGCGTGACAATCGGAAGCTAATCGATGCTTTGATTGCAACGTCGAATATTCAGGCAGCGAATTCGGATTTGCAGTTGAAGGTAGATCAGCTCCGCAGCACGATTGGTTTTGCCTTAGGCGTTTTGGGCGGCGAAGAAGCGACGGAGCGTCTGCGGGGTATGTTGGCAGATTCATTTCCGAATGCACGGTTTAATGCAGCGACAGGTTTAGCGCGACATGGCGATCTGGCGTGTAAACAGATTTTGTTGGAGATGCTGAATGCGACCAGTACCGGTGTCGTTAGTGGCGAACTTGAACAGAATCATGCGTTTAAACGCAGCGTGGTGGCTGCTGCAGCGCTCGATGCAGTTGCGGCATTAAGTCGCCATCACGATGCAGACGCTCTGGCCGAATTGGTCGCAGCAGTAGAAAAAGTGTCTGAGTCAGAGGACTTTGGCAATCACTCCAAAGTCATGGCCAAAGAACTGATATTGAAAATACAAAATCCGTAAGGCCGGGGTTTTTAGAGTACGTGATAGTTTGTTTGGTCCTCGAACTAGGTTATCACTACATAATGACGGACTATACAGGTCTGTTACCGATTCACTGAACATTTTCCTTTGTTGTCATTTCCAGAGTCATTATTGTGACTGAAGTTTCACCCCCATTTCAAGGCAAGCGAGTCGCGTTTGTAGGCAAGCTCGGCGGCGTAAACCGTCGGCAGGCTCAGTCGCTTGTAGCAGACAATGGTGGATTCGTGATGAATCATGATGATTTGGAAGATGCCAATGTCGACATCGTCATACTAGGTGCTGATCAATGGCCTCCGACCACTCCGGAAGAACTTTTGCCGTCCTCTGTCCTCACGAGTGTGGCAGAAGGGCAATGTGAGATAATCACTGAAACTCAGTTTTGGGAACGGTTGGGGTTATTAACTGAAGATCAATCGGTACGTCGGCTTTACACGCCTGCCATGTTAGCTGAATTACTGGATATTTCCGTCGCAGTCATCCGTCGCTGGCATCGCCGCGGATTAATTGTTCCTGTACGCGAAATTCATCGCTTACCCTACTTTGATTTCCAGGAGGTTTCGACGGCGCGGCATCTAGCTGAACTTTTAGAGGCAGGAGCCTCGCCGGCTGAGATCGAACGACGATTGGAAGAACTGGCGCGTTATGTCCCTGATGTCGACCGTCCTCTGGCACAGCTTTCAGTCATTGTTGAAGGACGTCATATCCTGCTTCGTCAGGGTGAAGGTCTGGTAGAGCCGGGTGGACAATTACGTATGGATTTTGATTCTCTGGAAACAAAATCGGAAGAACAAAATGTAATCGAAGTCACTCGGGAAGATGTCATGCGGGTACTTGATCGTCCTGCCGCCCAAGGGGCCGACCCGGAGATCCTGCCATTTATTAATGTGGTGAATCGAGCCGTCCTGCCGCAAAATCCGGAAGAGATTCTTGCGCAGGCGTCTGAGCACGAAGAGGCAGGAAAATTAGAAATTGCCATCGACCTTTACCGTAGTTTCCTGGCCGGATATGGTTTGCGAGCGGAGGTTTGTTTTCAGCTAGCTGAACTGCTTTACCGTGTACATGACTATACCGCCGCGCGTGAACGATACTACATGGCCATCGAACTGGATGAAAACTATGTCGAAGCCCGAGCTAATCTGGGTTGTGTGCTCATCGACACAGGGGAATTAGATCTGGCCGTTGCTGCGTTATTAGGAGCGTTAAAATACCACCCGGATTATCCGGATGCTCACTATCATCTGGCTCGTACTTTGGATGCCCTGGGGCGTAGTGAAGAAGCAACAGATCATTGGCGAGCTTTCCTCGTACTTGCTCCCGATAGCCCTTGGGCACAACAGGCCCGGGATCGTTTACGGTGATTTGGATTGGTTCCCACGGACTTGGCTGAGATACAATAGTTGTTTCGTCCTGAGCGTTGATGATGTTTGAAAACCAACAATTATACGAACAGTTTAACGAGATCTTCTTTAGTTATGAGCATGTTGGATCAACAACATGGTTATATCTAACGACCTTGCTTTCGATTGCCGTCTTTTTCAAATTCGGGCGGTTGTTTAGCATGCGCAATCTGGACATCATCCTGCTGACACTGTTTTCGCCATGTTTCATGCTGGTTTCCTATGGCGAGATGAATGGATTTCCGGAAACCGAACGGCTCGGTTATGTCACACTCTGGGTCATGGGCGGAATCTTCATCCTGCGAATGTTCTATGACTGCACGATGATTCGGAGACCATTGCTTGAACCCAATCTTTCGGCAGGAGGGCTTTCCTTTCTGGTCTTCTCACTGTTCGTATTGCTGGTGAGCAATGTGTCAGTAGGGTATATCCAGAATGAAACAGAAGTACCCCGGGATGCAAAGTCGCTGAGTATGCCAGGCTATCGTATTCTGGAAGATTTACCGCCAGTACCGGTGGCGTTTTGGGAATCACCGTTCGAGTTACATCAACAGGCGGGTGAACCCGGAGTCTATCCCTTTGAAATGAGCCAGGCGCTTTCACTGGGGCTAGTGATTGCGGCTCAGTTTTTCGTAGTCATGGGTTTGATTTTGGTGGGGTCCATCCATTTTGAAAATGTACGCATGGGATTAGGAGCGGCAGTCTTTTATTTGTTGATTCCGTATACTGGTGAAATGGGAGGCCATATAGATCATGTCCTTCCCGGCGCTCTATTGGTCTGGGCGATCCTGTTTTATCGTAAGCCGTTCATTGCGGGCGTCCTCCTGTCGCTATCATTCTGTATTTACTATCCACTCTTTCTAATTCCTTTATGGGTTAGCTTCTATTGGCAGCGAGGTGTTGTAAAATTCGGGACAGGCGTTGCACTGGGTTGGGCTTTGTTGGTGTTGGGACTCGTGTTAACGCAACGCGAGGATGTGGGGGACCTCATCAATCAGCTTAAGCGAATGCACGGATTTCTCATGCCTCAAATGGATCCGCGTGCTTTTCAGGGACTATGGGAATTCGGTTGGGCACCGGTGTATCGGATCCCGTTGATTACGGCCTTTATCATGATGAGCATTACCTATGCAATGTGGCCGGCGCAAAAGAATTTAGGTAGCCTGATCAGTTGTACAGCAGCATTGTTATTAGCCACGCGATTTTGGAATGGCGAAGGTGGAGGACTTTATCTTGGCTGGTCATTACCGTTGATCGTACTTATTATGTTCCGACCTAATCTCGAAGATCGAGTGATGCTTAGTCGTGAGACAGGAAACAGTACTTAAGGTGTCGCCATGAGCCAGTCAGTAGAACAACATAAATCCGGCCCGGCGGAGGCCATTGGGATTTGCGTCGTGACAATCAGCGATTCCAGGACACTCGAAACTGATCGCGGTGGGAGTCTTGTCAGTGAACTTGCACGAGAAGAGCATCAAATCCTGCGTCGTGAAATCATTCCGGATGAGCCGCAGGCGATCACCGATTTGCTACAGGAGTGCGAACAGTCTCCGGAAATCCAGGCAGTTTTAATGACCGGTGGTACTGGCATTTCCAATCGAGACCAGACCTATGAAACGGTCAGCAGCTTATTCACTCGCGAAATCCCAGGTTACGGAGAATTATTCCGTTATCTAAGCTTTGCTGAGATCGGCTCGGCAACGATCCTATCAAGAACCACCGCAGGACTGATCAATCAATTGGTAGTACTTACCATGCCGGGATCTCCGGCAGCTGTAAAATTAGCAATGGAGAAAATCATTCTTCCTGAGCTACGGCATTTAGTCCGTGAAGCAACTAAGTAACTTAAGACGAGAGAACTCATGGCAGAATTAGCAGCATTGAATCGAGAACGACTACTCACACGATTTCTTCAATACGTTCAGGTTAACACGACTGCCAATGCAGAAACCGACCAATATCCAAGCAGTGAAGGCCAGTGGGAATTAGGAAAGATTCTGCTGCAGGAACTTAATGAGATCGGAGCCACAGATGCGCATGTTGATGAATACGGACTGGTTTGGGCCATGCTGCCGGGAAATGTGGATGGTGCGCCAACGATCGCCTGGAATTCCCACCTGGATACGTCTCCGGAAACGACTGGCGAGAATGTAAAGCCTCAAGTGATCGAAAACTATACGGGTGGTGATATACCATTGTCAGGAGATGCTTCCAAAGTGATTACGGTTGCTGAGTGCCCGGAGTTGAATGACCTGTTGGGCAAAACGCTCATTACAACCGATGGTACAACGCTCTTGGGTGGCGATGATAAGGCCGGGATCGCCATCATCATGGAAGCCGCAAATTATTTGCTGGAAAACCCTGAGATTAAACATGGTCCCATACGGATTTTATTTACTTGCGATGAAGAGATCGGTCGGGGAGTGAATCATGTTGATATCGAAAAAGTAGGCGCTGTGGCTGCGTATACACTAGATGGTGGTGGTGCCGGAGATATTGATATCGAGACATTTTCGGCTGATGGAATCAACGTCACAGTCAAAGGTGTTAATATCCATCCCTCGATTGCCAAGGATCGAATGGTCAATGCGCTGCGAGCTGCAGGCGCCTTTCTGGAAAGATTACCTCAGGATCAGGCTCCGGAAACCACCGAGGATCGAGTTGGATTTATTCACCCTTATGTGCTTGAAGGGGGAGTCGCCGAAGTAAAAATCAAGATTCTATTAAGAGATTTTGAGACGGCACAATTACAGGTAAAAGCAGACCTGGTCCAATCGATTGCCACTCAGGTTGAACAGGATTACCCGGGAATTACGATTGACGTCGATCACCAGAAGCAATATCGCAATATGGCAGATGGATTACCGAAAGAACCGCGTGCTGTGGAATTCGCAAAGCGCGCTCATGAAGACTTGGGATTGGCGTACAGACTGAGTTCGATTCGTGGCGGTACAGATGGATCGATGTTGACGGAAAAAGGACTCCCGACGCCGAATCTCTCGAGCGGACAACATACCCAACACTCACCATTAGAATGGGCCTGTCTGGATGAAATGATCCAACAGGGTCAGGTATTGTTACAAACAGCAGTCATTTGGGGACAGCTATAATAACCTTCACAGGAAACAGTGGTCATGGATGATGATATTAAGTTTTTAGTGTTCGATATCGAAACTGTTCCTGATGGTGAACTGATTTCAAGAATTCGGTATCCCGGCGAGCAACTCGAAGCACAGGCTGCGATTGAGAAATATCAACAGGAATTGCTGGAAACCAAAGGCTCGGATTTCATACCACAAACATATCACTTACCAGTTTCTGTCGTGATTGGCAAAGTGAATTCCAGATATGAACTCGTCGATCTGGTTGCCCTGGATGAACAACAGGGACGCTCGCACATCATCACGCAGCATTTTTGGAAGGGCTGGGAAAAATACCGCGCAACGCTGGTGACATTTAATGGTCGTGGATTCGATTTGCCTGTGATGGAATTAGCGGCCTTTCGGTATGGAATCTGTCTGGAAAAATGGTTTGAGATTAACCGGAAGAGTTTTGACCAACCACGTAATCGCTTTAATCTTCGCAGTCACTTCGATGTCCAGGAAGTGTTATCTAATTTTGGTGCTTCGCGAATGATTGGTGGCCTCAACCTGATGGCCAATTTGATTGGCAAGCCCGGGAAGATGGATGTTGCCGGAGACATGGTTCACGAATTATTCAATGCCGGTAAGCTGCAACGCATTCATGACTATTGCCGTTGTGATGTTCTGGATACCTATTTTGTGTTTCTGCGGACCAGCGTTCTGGCTGGTAATTTACAGTTGGATCAGGAGCAGCAGGTTGTACGGAAAACACGCGAGTGGTTAGAATCCCGCTGTGAAGAATATCCGATCTATCAGCAGTATTTAGACAATTGGGGTGATTGGGAAAACCCCTGGATGAACTCGCAGGATTCAGACTAAGGGTCAAGGTACTCATCTGCCGGATCGAATTTAGGTAGGACCATAATGAGCACTTTCATTTTCCCGATCGCTCGATGTCGTGTCCCGGGGCGAATCATGATCGACATCCCGGGCTTTACCGGAATGACCTCATCATTGAGTTGCATACATGCATCTTCGTCGCATTCGAGAAAGAAATAGGTTTCCGTAAGGATCTTGTGATAGTGAGTCTGAGCGTCTTCCGAGATTTCGGTGACATGAACCGTACCCGGAAAATCCTCGACGTCCGTGAATGCCCGTCGCGCAACACCACAAGGGCAGGGAGTCCCTTCGATTTTTGAAAAATCGGCTAATTCATAAGGCGGTTTGATTTGTTCAGTCACGGTCGGAACTCCCGATGCAAATCGTTACGGCAGGGATAGTGTTTGAGCCAAAATGCAAATCTGGAAATGGTCGTCTTTCCTCGTGAAAAGCGGCTAAATCAGATGCAATCATCAAAACAGATTGATGTGAAGTAGGTGGATTTCTTTCGTAACCGTTACATCTTATCAGAATTACATAAAATCCGTAGAACAGCAATATTCTGAATATTCAGACCCCGATAAAGACTCTTAAGACATTCAACACACCAGGCGGGGCTTCAACAATGCGTATTACTAAAACCACGATCGTACTGCTCGTACTTTGCTTTTTCACACTGCAATTAAAAGCGAAAGGGCCGGCGCCGATTCTAAAGGAACAGGTGATCAATCAGGATGCGTTGCAGGAGGCGATTGAGTTGCTATTTAAAGATCTCTCAGCACCTCAGCTCATCGAGCCGGGACAGATCTTCAATCCATTACCACCTCTACGGAATCCCCTCAAACTGAACCGTCCAGCCAAGCAGACGCAAGAGGCTGATGAAAAGTCAGACGTCAAACCAAATCCTGGTAAACGCAAACCAGCCCCGATTGTGAGCCCGGCAAAATTCCGTTTTGGAATTTCTGACAAAGAGATTTAAGCAGTTACAGGACTCTGTTACTTAGCACTTAATTCATGCACAGCGTCGACTAAGGCGATGGCATTCTCTACAGGTGTTTGCTGTAAGACTCCGTGTCCCAGATTAAAAATGTGTCCGGGTCGTCCGGCCGCCTGATCCAGGACATCCTGCGTTCGAGTGCGGATGGTATCACGATCAGCCAGCAGTACCAACGGATCCAGATTTCCCTGGACGGATCGGTCATGCCCAACCGTTTCCCAGGCGTCATCCAGTCGTATACGCCAATCCACGCCGACGACCCGTGTGCCAGCTTCGGCAAGCAGTGGTAACAGAGCCGGATTACCGGTAGCAAAATTGATAACCGGCACACC
>DEAW01000061.1 GCA_002348315.1 Planctomycetaceae bacterium UBA2972
GGCCTGCGTGTTCAAAGACATAATCCACGGCGGCCAGTAAATCCAATCGGCTGAATTGCAAGCCGGTGGTTTCGTCCTTGACTGCCACTCCGGTGGATTGGAATATTTGCATCATGGCTTCGGCGTGGTTGTTATTGAGTTTTCTCCAGTTGAAACCGCTGACCTCAATTGCTTCACGTAAAATCATAGCCGCGCCACAGAGGATTGCATTGGACGAAGATGTTGCGTGTGCGGGAACGACTAGGTCCACTTTTTGATGCCGGTCCTGAAATACTGTATTGGTTCCCGGTTGAACCGCTCCGATGGCAAAACAGTTAGGTTGGCTCGAAGGCCATGAAATACCAGCGGTATAATTGTGGTTTCCTGTCGGGGCACTCACCCAGATGCCGAGGCGTCGTAATCTGGAAAGCTGACGGTCAATCTCAGTAGCTACCGGTTGAGCGTGTTCTAAGTCATCGACCGGCGCCAGGTTCACGGTGGTAATTCGATATTTGCGATGATGTTTGGCAACCCAGGCTAATGCTGCGGCAAGCGTTTGCGAATCCCTGATGTTGCAATGGCAGCATTCAAGGGACCGGATGATGGCGACCTGATTATTGAAGGCAACACCAAGTTTGCCGTCATGATTGACGCTCGAGGGGATGCCAATGGTCGACCCGTGATAACCGCGTCCTTCATGACTGGGATCCTTGTCCCCGTCGACACTGTCATAAGTGATCAGGACTTTGGGATAGTCTGTATTTTGCAGTATCCATTCCGGACGGTTTAGATTACAGCCGTCGTCCACCAGAGCGAGAGTCTGATATTTGCCGAAAGTGAGGATGTCTTTGTACTTTTCCCAAGTGGCAATGACTTGAGACTGTTGAAATGGGACAGGCTGGGCCGGTTCGGCAGCTTGTGTTAATGAACCATAGAGACCGCAGAACAACAGAACGGAGGCGAAGATGATTTTCATGTTAAGCATTGTAGCAAACATATTATCAAATGCCTGGTTTTCTTTGGTCGAAGAATTGCTACGGTCTAATCAAAATCACTGCAAAGTAGAAAGACGTTGGCGACTCTTTGAAATTTCAGTTTATTAGATAACGGCTGTTTTAATAGCAGGTAATAGTGCTCTTGGATATATTGAAGGTCAGGCAACTATATGTAAACACGGGTTTAATATCCTTCTTGCCGATTAATTTGAAAGTCCACCATTTACAAGTGGCAGTCATCACGAGTTCAACCGTGATTAAAAGCCACGGCAATAGAATATGGGAGCAGAATGACAAGCATGTTTCGAGGCAAACGAGCTATCGTCGCCTATGTTGGTTTCATTCTGGCAGCGACTAAGGGATATGCGCAGGAAGATACGTATTTGGAACTTATTAAACCTGTTCTAAAGGCGCGTTGTTATGCTTGCCATGGCGCTCTTAAGCAAGAGGCTGATCTTCGTTTGGACACGGCTGCCACCATCAAAGAATTGACAGATAATGGTCACAATTTATTAGAACGAGTTGCCTCGTCCGACTCCGATCTACGGATGCCACCCGAGGGAGCTGCTCTGACACCGGTCGAAATCGAAGCGATTAAAAAGTGGATAGCCGAAGGTGCACCGGCTCCGACGAATGAATCTCCTGAGCAACCTCCCGACGAGCATTGGGCATTCATTCCACCACAAAAGTCCAGCCTAATGACATCTCGCTCACCGATTGATGAACTTATCGAAAGGGACTACGTCAATTTGGGTATACGCAGTACCAGGACACCTGCGAAGGACGCGACTTTGCTACGTCGAGTATACCTGGACTTGATAGGCCTTCCACCGACCCCGGAAAAAGTCAGAGCGTTTTCTGAAGAGAGGATTCGTTATGAAGAAGTGGTTGATGAACTGCTATCGTCACCTCAGTTTGGTCAGCGCTGGGCGAGGCATTGGATGGACATCTGGCGATATTCTGATTGGTACGGGCGGCGTCAACAAAATGATGTGCGTAACAGCGATCCGCAGATATGGCGATGGCGAGACTGGATCGTAGATTCACTGAATGAGGACAAGTCTTACGCGGTAATGATCCAACAAATGCTGGCTGCTGATGAACTGTATCCTCATGATGAAGATGCCTGGCCTGCCACGGGATATCTGATACGAAGCTACTACTCGTTAAACCCTAATGAGTGGATGCGACATAATGCGGAATATACCGGTAAGGCATTTCTGGGGCTAACCTTTAATTGCGCACATTGCCATGACCACAAATACGACCCGATTGCTCATGATGATTACTTCCGGTTAAGAGCCTTTTTTGAACCGATTGGTATTCGCTCCGATCAGTTTCGCGGCGAGATGCGTCCGCCGGATTTCCAGCCTTATAGTTATGGTGGATCACGTACCGCCATTAAGGTTGGATTAGTCCGTGTTTTTGACGAACAGCCTGATCGACCAACGTACTTCTATAGTGGTGGCGATGAACGTAATGTTGATAAGGACCGCGGCTCGCTACAACCTGGAGTTCCCAGGTTTCTCGAACATCTTTTGCCACCGATCGAACGTGTGGAGATTCCGGTAATCTCATGGTACTCCGGACTTAGAGATTCGGTACGGGAATACGAGTTGAACGGCGCCAAGTCACGTCTGTCGGGGGCAAAACTGGCACTAGAATCAGTCTCTGCCCGCCCACCTGTGGATAAAACGCCTCTACAGACAACACTGGACGAAGCAAATCTGCATTACGAGCAGTTGGTTGACAAAGCCAGAGAAGATGGTGCTGTCTCTGCGCTCGGTGGTTCTAAGTCACTTTATCTAAACGCGGGTCAGGGCCGCAGGATTTTCCAACATGACCTCGAGCAGTTGAAGAGTGTTAAGGACGGCACAACGATTGAATTTGAGTTGCAGATTGTTAAAGACCAGCATGTAAACTTTCAGTTGGCATATGATACCCGGCAAAATAAAACGGCGACGTATATTGCCTTTGATAAAGGAGCGATTCGTTCGTATATACCGGGAGGCTACGGCACATTACCGGTTGGGTACTACAATCATGCCGGGGGAGAAGTCCGTTTCCATGTGCAATTCATACTTCATCCCGACGATGATACAACTTCCATTACCGTCACAATAAAAAACAAAGCTGGCGACGTATTAAGGACCTTGCCCGAAGTCACTGCAGCTTTAAATGGTTGGAATTGCACAGAAAACGATTTCCAACCCATCACGTTGGATTGCCGCGCTAATACGGTCGCAATCTATGACGATATCCGTGTCCATACTCCCGGCGAACCCCCGTTGCTGTTTGATTTTGAGCATGCGGAGTTCTTACCGGGAGAGGATCCCATTGCAGTTCAGGGGTGGCGGCTGGTATTGGCTGATAAGGATTCAAATTCCAGCATTCTCAATGTGCTTCCCACAGATGAAATTCTGGCGGCGATAAAAACATTGAAATCGGCTCGGCAGTCATTGGAATTGGCCGATCTACCCTGGATGGCCGCAGAAGCCAGGCATGAAGCAGCCGAGGCCCAGTTGGAGGCACTTAAATCATTGTTAGCCGCAGATAAAGCGAGATACCAGGTAGACGCTCCGGTTGCTCAGGATGAACTTGATTCGATCATACACGGAGTTGCAACAAAACAGCGTGAAGCCGAATCGCTAATGGCAAATGCGGATCTACTTGAAGCTCAGTTGCATTTGCAGAAAGCTGAGGCAATGGCGTCCGATAATAGTATGCGAATGGCTGAAATTGACGCAGCTAATAAAGAAATTGAGGCTGCCAAGATAGCCGTTTCAGAAGCCGCATCACATAAAGACTCGGACGTGGAAGATTATAAACACCTGAGTAGTTTTGCGCCGAAGGTGAGTTCGGGCAGACGTGCCGCATTGGCAAAGATGATTACAGATCGTCAAAATCCACTGACAGCGAGAGTTGCTGTAAACCACATTTGGACGCGTCATTTTCAAACGCCTCTGGTCTCCAGTTCGGCAGATTTCGGCAGAAACGGTTCGTTACCGATCTTCCCCGCATTACTGGATCATCTGGCTGTACAGTTAATGGATTCGCGATGGAGTCTTAAGGATTTACATCGAGCGATAGTTTTGAGTGACACTTATAGGCAAAGCTCACAGCAACAGGAGGGCAATGACAAAGTAGCTCCCGAATTACTTGTGAGTTTTCCTCACAAACGGATGGAGTCAGAAATGGTGCGCGACAGCATTCTTGCGATTGCCGGTACGCTGGATGACTCGCCAGCTACGAATCCACTCGACAATAACGAGGCCTTAACGACCAGGAAACGGAGTCTCTACTACGAGTCGTTCCCGGAGGATGGAGGGAGCAATGCGTTAGGAAAGTTGTTCGATTCTCCCAGCCCTACGGAATGCTACCGCCGAACAACTACCATCGTTCCGCAGCAGGCATTGGTGTTAAGTAACAGTGACTTCATTCATGAGGCGGTGAGTCAACTATATCAACGTATTGAACAGAATCCGAAGGCAGATAATGACGATAAGTACATTGAAGCCGCATTTGTGTTTGTATTAGGACGGTATCCGAATGAGCGGGAGATAGCACTCGCCGCAGAATTCTTATCGGCAGAAGGAGACCGGGTGGCGTTACGACAGGCGTTGATTCGGGTGTTGTTTAATCATAATGATTTTGTGACGATCAGATAGAGTCTGCTAGGATAAGTAGAGGAGTACAAAAGAGCTCATGTGTAATCATCAAAACCGCCGTCATTTCCTTGCCGATGTAGGACTCGGTTTTGGTGGTCTTGCGCTGAATGCGATGATGCAACAGGAGTCACAGGCCAACGCACCAGGCCATCACCGTGCAAAAGCCAAGTCAGTGATTTGGATCTTCCTATCCGGCGGTTACAGCCATATGGAGTCGTTTGATCCGAAGCCTGCGTTGACAAAATACGCCGGTAAGACCTATTCAGAGACACCTTTTCCCAATCCCGTTGAATCTCCGCTGCATAAGGAGCGTTTTCGCAGCGTGCCTTCGTTGGATATTAATGTGCGCGATGTCTACCCCACCATCTTTCCAATGCAGATTGGATATAAGCAATACGGTGAAAATGGAGTTGGTATTACCGACTGGTGGCCGCATATTGCAAAGCAGGTTGATGATATTTGTTTCGTTCGCAATATGTGGACGACTGATAACGACCATGCTGCGGAGAATCAGATTCATACGGGACGGCATCGTCTTGATGAGACGCAGCCAAGTATTGGTTCGTGGGTTCATTACGGTCTTGGCACCTTGAATGAGAATCTGCCTAAATTCGTTGTTCTGGGTGGACCCACTCGTACCGACACTCGTGAGAGTATTGATTC
>DEAW01000187.1:0-19972 GCA_002348315.1 Planctomycetaceae bacterium UBA2972
CCCGCCGAATTCATGGTGAGTAGTCCTGCCTGCGTTAAAAGCCCCCCGCGATTTGGAAGTGCGGTTAAGGACACTCGCCGGAACTCATTTCCATAAACATCTGGCAATTCGTAATGTTGCGCTAGCCTCTCATTGACCATGGCATAGTCGGCATGAATGAAGTTGAGGACACTTTCATTGTTCGACAACATCTCATGGAAGAAGGCTACCGGTTCCTTCAGCATGGCTTCTTTTAATATGTCGTCGAACTGGGGACGGACTTTCCGATCGATCGCGAGGTATTCCAGCAATTTAAGGTCTAACCACTGATGAACGAAGTGTTTTGAAAGACGATGCGCCCGGGGATCTGTGATCATTCTGGATACTTGTTGTTTGAGCACTTCGGGTTTGCTAAGCTCACCGGAACTCGCCAATTCCAGCAACTCGTTATCCGGACTGCTACACCAGACAAACATTGCCAGCCGGGTCGCCAGTTCAAAGCTATTGAGTTGACTGGAATTTCCTGTCGTAGGCACACCGCCGGTAGATCGAGAAATGTATAGGACATTGGGCGAGGAAAGGACTGTCGCCAGAACCTCAATAATGGCTTCTTCGTTGTTGTCACATTGAGGTCTTATAACGGAGTAGAGCTTCATTTTTCGCTCGACCTCGTCTTTGGTTACCGCGCGGCGCCAAGCTCGAGGCATGAAGTTTTCGAGAACCTCTCTGGCATAGATCGCTTCGTTTTCCAGGTTATCACTTTTGATAAAGATTCGGTTGTGAGAAGCGGGAGGCCATTGCTCATACACGGGGGTCGAGACCTGAACAAAATCGACTATGATCTCACTTTGTGAGACACTGCTATTGACTAACCGAATGTACTCTGAGGGATTCGGCATTTGTCCCATTTTGTTTACGCCCCGAACGGAATTGCGAGGATAAATCTCGCCGAGTGGTACCAGCCATTCGAATATCTGGGGTTCCTGTTCCGTTCCTGTGACTCGATGGTCCTTTTCACTAACACGTAACACCGCTCGCCCTTCATTGCTGGCACGCCAACCAAACTCGAGCTGTAGACTGGGTGGGCCGCCCTTGCCTATTTCAGTGGTATAGGCGCGAACTCGCACACGCATCATGCCTTCGTCGGGAATACGATCACCAAGTTCAACATAAATTCGTTGTCCCCGGGGAATCACTGCTACGTCATCAAAATTAGTAGGAAAATCAGGTAAGGTTTCTTGTGGAGCAAAGGCATAACGGCCGCCATAATAAAGCCAGCTTGCCCGAGCTGCTCGTCCGGTCGTCAGGTTTTTGTAATACGGTCCGCCTGGCGTTGTGTGAAAAGAGGCGAGTAATCTTTCGAGTTCGGTTTTCTGCTTCTCCGGATTATCTTTGTGTTCTTCACGAAGTTTCTCAATCTGTTCCTGTTGCTTACCCAGGTCGATCTTGGCGGAATCCTTCATGTTGATTCCCCAATGGAGCATTTTAGGTTGCTCGCCAGAGGCAGTTGCTCGCAAGAGGGCACGCCGGGCTATGTTGCGGTAAGTTTCAAATTGGTTCGCCGTCATGTGTAACAACTCCGAGCTGTTCTGAAAGCCATCGTCTGAAAATGCTTCAGGTGGCAGATCTTTGGCGAAGTTCCAGGGTAATCCGAGGACATCCTGCAGGACGTAATTGTATTCGTAACGCGTCATTCGTCGAAAAGAAGAGTGCCCTCCTTCTGCGCGACGTACAGCGGAGGCGACCTGGATTTCCGATGAGAGCCATTGAATGATCTTGGCACGATCGTCGTCTGCCAATTCTGCCTCATCCGGTGGCGGCATTTCACCATTGCTTAAGACTGCCATTACTTCGATCCACCAACTTACGTCAGCACCCTTTTGAAGATTAGGATCGAGTGTATCGAGGCGTATGTTTCCTTCGGTTAACTCGGCTCCATGGCAACCAATGCATGACTCCTTCAGAACGGGCAGGATTTCTTTGCGAAATTCAGCCAATTTGGGTTTAGGAGTTTCTGTCGATGTAATTTTGTAGTCGCGTGTTAGAAATAGAGATTGCTGAGCGCCCAAGGTTTTGAGGTCCGCAAACGATGGAGCAGTCCGTTTAGCGACTTGAGTTGTCGCGGTTGGTTCAGTCGTTTGGGCCGTAATTTGCGTAACTGAGCATGACGACAGTAATCCAAGCAACATTGAGAACAGGGCGAAGCGATGTTTGTTCATTTGAATCCTATAACAGATAAATGTCTTTCTATTAGGATACCAGCGAAACGACCGTTGTGGGAATAGAGAAGCTGCCTGCCATAGGAAAAGGGCGTACGTAGAATTGGCTCCCTAAATACGGGAAGAGGCTCTAACTTAGTAAAGAATTTATTAGAATGTAGGGCGAATTAGAATTTAACGAGGACTGGAACTATCAATGCTTTCAAAAATATCCCGACGAGATGCGATCCGAAATACTGCAGCTGCAGGTATCGCAGCATCATTGGTAAGTAACAAAACCGTGTTGGCCACGACAGATGAATTTTCAACCGAGCAGCTGTGTCCTCATAAGTTCCTTACAGCAGGAAGCGAGTTTTATGATGTTTCACGAGGAAACCCCAAACCCTTCTCGTTAATGGGACAGGCTAGAGTCGACGCTGGGTTAACGCCAGAGTCCTGGCGGCTTAATGTGACCGTAGATCCATTTACGGAAGAAGGGGTCGTACGAGAGGCAGCGGAGGCTGAAAAGGAGTTCTCCAGGGAAGCAGGCAATGCCATTACCTACCAACAGCTAAAGGACTTGGGGAAAGAACATGGAATAAAATTCATCAAGGCGATGCAGTGTCTGAATATTCCGCAACCACTAGGACAGGGATTGTGGGAAGGCGTGCCATTAAGTGTCGTTTTGAGACAGTGTGGTGGCATGAAGAATGTAAGACGCGTCTATTTTCGCGGTTTTCATAATAATGACCCTCAGCAAATCTTTCAGTCCTCGGTGAGTTATACGCAAGCTATGGAGACGCCGCCCGGTGAACTACCGGTGTTTCTCGCATATAAGCTCAACAATGAACCAATTTCGCCTTTGCGTGGCGGACCAGTTCGGATGATCGTTCCGTGGGCCCATGGTTTTAAGTCGATCAAGTGGCTACAGGAAATCTTTCTCACCAACGACTATCGGATTAACGATACCTATGCTTTGAATAACAACGATCCCGAATCGTATCTCAAGACAAGTGCTTATCTTGATAAGGGGCCGTCGGATTTTATAGAAGGTGAACCGATCTTGGTGACCGGCCAGGCAATCAACGGTTACTCAGGCCTCAGCCGCGTCGAATATTGGGTACGAGAGCTGGTACAAGGTGCGAAACGACTCGATGATAATTCGCCAGAAATCAACTCGGCTCCATGGCAGAAGTGTTCGTTAGCCGAACAACCGGTTTGGAGTGATGTATTACCTGTGGGAACGGATGTTCGGAGCGTGTTGGGATTTAATTCTAAGACGGGTGAGCCGAACTCGTGGCCGTTACGTTACGGCATGATTTCTTTTTATACTGTGCTGCGGGATTTGAAAGCGGGCCGATATGAGATTCGGGCAAGAACAGTGGATCAGAACGGTTTTGCGCAGCCTGAACCTCGTAATATTCAGAAGAGTGGAAAGAACGCGATCCAAACCCGACGTATCACGATTTTACCAAGAGAGAAATGATTCAACAGGATACATGCTTAGGGACTAACTAGAAGCGTGTTTGCATCTATCCAACTTGCCCCAGCTTCAGTATGATTGGCCCTCAAAATATAACGGGCATTGCGTGTAACTTATATCGAGGTCACAAACGTTGAGGATGTGTTGGAACGATCTACGTCGCTATCGGCATAAGAGCAGAACAGGATACGCTTTGGTCATGACTGAAAACTAAATGCGTTGAGCCCTCCCGAGCTCAAAACTCCAAAGGATTGAAATCAATAGCCTTACGGAAGAAACTTCGGTTCATTGGAAGCTGTCCGGAATGACTGCTAAGTAAAACACAGTTATCTCGATTCTTACCTTTAAACAGAATCTCGTGCCCAGTCACCATACATGTTTGCGCGATAAGGTAGCAGGCATCGTGCTTTTGTTCAAAAACGACCTTGGCGTATTCAGTATAGAGTCCCATAACATCGTTTGATGTGCCTTTGCTGGCAGCATCGTATCGTTTTGGTGGCAAGTCAAATTCATATCCTACATTTACCATTTCAAGAACCTGCCCATGAAAAATATTTCCTGTCCCCTGGCAGCGGACAGCAATATCAACACTGTTAATATGTCCTCCAAACACCTGGTTTGCGTTTGCGGCAAGGTCGCCATTGTCGTCCGATCCCCAATTGAAGGCGATGCAGCCATTTGATTCTCCGCCAGGACCAGAAGCGTGGCAATTGGTAAACACGTTGTAGTAGGGTGACTGGCCGTTTGATGGCCCGAAATACGCGAATGTATGTGGAACTCGCAAATGTACAAATAACTGATCGAAGCGACTGTAACTCATACCTGTTAAACGAAAGGCGGAGGTCCTTTCTTTATGCACCAGAGTATTGAACCCTCGAAATGCCATTGAGATTGAAGGAGCGTGCTGGACCGCATTCCAACATGCCGTTTCCTTAGGCCCTGAATAGTGAATTTCAGTCATTAAACCGTCACCGAGTACGTTGGTTCCCTGATGTACTTTTAGTGGCGAACTGACGGTATAATTTCCGGAAGGGATATAAAGGGTACCACCGTGTTTACAAGCGTCCAACGCTCGTTGCAAACTGGGTGAGACATCACCCCCTGCCGGCAAAACTCCAAAACTACGCACGTCAATTGGTCCCGAATGTTGTCGTAACCATCTCCCTTTTGGTTGGAGTTTGCTTTGAAAAATCAATCCATGGTCCGCAACCTGAGTTGATTCGCTATCCCAAACAAAATCCCCTCCTCCGCCATCACCAGCAGAGCGGTAACCAGCCACACGAACCTGAGCAAACGGTGTTGGGCTCACGTTGGTTAATTCTGTGATGTTTTTGACGGCGTAAAGATGTTGCATAAATCACGTCGTTTTAGAGTAAGCGCATGTGGCTATTAGAAATATTGGGAAAATCCCTTTCCCACGAGTACCAAAGGCATGGACGCTGGCAATTTCATCAGCAAACCTCGGGAAGCGGCTTGAAGTCATCCTGCAAGTAGCGTGGGCGACCGGTTAAATCGTCGACCGTGCGTAGTGTCGGATCGATCCCGAGGTTGTAATATAGTTGTGAAAAGACTTCACTAAAGTGTACAGGGCGGTCGACCGCTTCTTCCGCATACTTGTTCGTTGCACCAATTACCTGACCAGTCCGCATTCCGCCACCTGCCAATAAAGCACAACAAACCTTCGTCCAGTGGTCACGACCCGCATTGGCATTAATTTTAGGCGTGCGACCGAATTCTCCCCAGACGACAACAGTCACATCATCCTGCATGCCGCGGTCATGCAAATCGTCGACTAACGCAGTCAAGGCCTGATCCAATAAAGGAATGACTTTGCGTCCGTGCTTAAAATTTGCGCTGTGCCAATCGAAGTCAGCGTAGGATACTGTGACAACTCGAGCGCCAGCTTCTACTAGTCGACGGGCTGTGAGGAACTTGGACACGATGCCCTGATACCCCTTGTTGGAATAGGGAAGAATCCTGGGGTCGTCTTCTCCATAGCGTTGCCGAACCTTGGGGTCTTCTTTGCTTAGGTCGAGTGCATCGGCTAGCTTGCTGGACGTTAACAAGTCGAGTGCCTGCTGCGTGAAAGCATCTGCGTCGCGAGGCAAGCCCTTTTTATCGAGGTGACGTTTGAAATCATCAAACTTGTTAAGCAGGTCACGACGGTTGTTAAAACGAGATACATCAATGTTTTCAAGTGTCATATCTGCCAATGACTCACCGGTGGGCTTGAAGGGGGCATGGGATTGTCCAAGGAATCCCGGGCCGGGCAGATTGTAGGGTAGGTGCTCCATATGCATCGAGAGGTCGATGGTTGGAGGAACGGCGGCGTTGACCGGGCCGTAGAGTTGGGACATGACCGGACCAATTTCGGGCCAGCCTCCTTGCGGCTGATTCGCAAATGGTCGACCGGTTGCACACTGAAAGGACGAATGTCGACCATCTGATCCAACGAGTGAACGGATAGTAACAAATCTGTCAAGCGTGCCAGCCGTCCGAGGCATCAGTTCTGAAATCTGTACGCCTGGAAGTTTAGTTGCAATGGGATTGAATTCTCCCCGGATCTCACTCGGAGCATTAGGCTTCAGGTCGACCATGTCCTGATGAGGTGGGCCGCCTGTGAGGTAAATCATAATAACTGATTTATGACTCGACTTACCACTGGCAGCTTCGGCGCGCAAAAGCCCGGGAAGCGTAAGACCGGAGAGTCCGAGTGTTCCAATGCTGAGGAAGTCACGTCGATCGACGCGATCACAAAACTGCTGGCGATTTCCACGGATATTCAGCATGACAATAACTCCCTTTGCTGGCGTTATTATACCAAACCTTATGTTTTAAGTTTAGGGAGAATGTGATTGTTAACTTATGGGAGCCTGGCTTTCAGATACTTATCCGCTCTCATAGTTTTACCTACTCGTCAAGCAAACGGTGAACCTGATAAATCAGCCTCTCTTCGACATTAGGTGCAAAGGGGCCATGTTGTAAAACCGTTGTGAAATACTTCATAGAGTCACCAGCCTCGTACCCACCCTCGAGAAGGACACGTCTACTGGGAATGTAGGCAAAGACATCGTTGCTATAACCAGCAACCCAAATGCGACCCCGGGATGTCTCATCAGAAAGTTCAGCTTTGAGCCTTAGCGAATAATCGACACAAGTTTCCCCGGGAAGTGCAATCAGAGTAAGCGCATTGCCCAACTTAATAACTTGTACAGGTGCCTCGTAATTGGTGCGCAACTGCCCGTCCTGTTCGAGTTGCTTTAAGAGTCGTTTGCCGTGTGCTGCGATATACTGATTGGAGGATTCGCTACGTTCTATCAACTCGGCTTTGGTTGGAGCGGTTGAATATTCCAGCAGTGCTTTGCCGTACTTGTGATCGAGGTGTGGTTTTAACACAAGTGGGGTTGTTTGCAGGGCAGCCTCGACAGCGGTAGCGAGTGACTTGCCATGTGTCTGCGCAAGTTCCACAGTACCACGAGGGTATGGATTAATGTCGGCACCACATCCAAGCACGAACATAGCAATTGCATCCTTGTGGGTTTCTTCTAAGTACTGTTGGGCAAATCCTGCGTAATCTCCACAGAACTGATAAATACCGAGGGTTGTGTTGTGACAGGCATAGCCAAACACGATCCCTTTAGTCTTGCCGTCTGGATCTTCGATCTTCAAGACAGGAACGTCATGGTCGACCGGACCATCAGGATTAGGGAAATTTCGAAACCCGCCGTTGGAAGGTGTTCGCCTATTCATGCCAAACCCGCAACGACTACGGACATAAACGAGTTTACTTGGTTCAAGTCGTTCTAATGCCAGATCTATTGTTGTGGTTAGTTTCTTCTTTAAGGAGGCAACGTATTGTTCGGCGAGTTTTAATCGGTTTGGTTCTAACCCATCCAGCGCCCAGCGTGACGTACGGATTTCCGGCCCACAATGTGTATGTGAACAATTGAGCATCAGTGCTGACGCCGGAAGGCTATGTTGTTGGTGTACATGGTCTTCCAAAAAATGCCGAAGCGGAAAAGGGATGCTGATGAGATCCATCGTGACTAGCACGAAGGTCTCTCCGTTGGCAGAGCGTAGAGAGAGTGCTTTGGCGTATAAGTCGTTGATCGTTCCATCGGCTGGACGATTGCGGCTAGCGTAACCTGCCATCCAGGTTGGATTATCGGGAGTGATAACGGCTTTGGCTAAACCCGCTTGCCAATCGGCGGCAACGACAGTAGTGGCAATGGCGCAAAGCACCGCGAATACAGAACACGTTTTTATTGCATTTACGATGTGAATTGAGAATGTTCGTCGCATTAGATCCCTCAGGTGTTTGCATCGAGTTGCTCAAAGATGGACTAAAAGGCAAAGTGCTATCCAAACAATTCCATGATGGGTTTGCCGGTAGTGATTGGGCGGGAGATTCCACTATTGTTTTGTGGTTCGTTTAAAGGAATGTCCAATGCGTGATAGATACTCGCAGAAAACTCTTCCGGCCGCACAGGATTATGAGCCACGTAACCTGCAAGCCGATCCGTTTTTCCATAAACCTGTCCACCGGCAATTCCGCAGCCGGCCATGATCGAAGAAAAACAACGTGGCCAGTGTTGGCGGCCTGGAGGAATTTGTGTGAGAATCTTAGGCGTACGACCGAATTCACCGGTCACAACGACGAGCGTGTTGTCGAGCATGCCGCGATCATCCAAATCACCTAGTAACGCGCCTAACGCCTGATCGAGTCTGGGCAGGCAGAAATTCATGCCAAAAGATCCGGAACCAAAGGCGTTGCCCATTCCCATATTTCCGCCGTGCATATCCCAGCTGCTGCTTGGTGGCCCACGTCTGTCTTGTGGTGCCTGTCCGGTCCACCCGTTAACGGTAACAAATCGTACGCCGGCCTCGACCATTCGTCGCGCAAGTAACAAGTTTTGTCCTAGAGGGTGTCGACCATAACGGTCACGGACGGAGTCTTTCTCACGTGTCATGTCGAATGCTTCGCGACCTTCGGAGCGCGTCATCGCTTCGTAACCCTGCTCACGTAAATTGGCCCAGTCCTGGCCGACTGGCTCCTGGTCCAGAATGTTGCTTTCCAAATCTCCCAGTAGTGTACGTCGCTTAGCCAAACGCTCTTCATCACCGAGGTCATAGATTGGAGGTGGCGTAAAGGAGTCCATAGCAGGATTGTTTTGTGCCGAACCGACAAAAACCGGAGCGTATGCTGAACCGAGGTAACCACCGATGCCGATATTGGGGGCACAGAATACTGGATTGCCGACACACTTAATGAGCCAGGCGTTGGAGACAATATTGCGAGTGCTAGGTGTGTGTTTGGCTACAAAGGATCCGATATAAGGTTGATCATCAGGTACACCCTGTTGAACACGCTTTACTGACTGACCACTTAGTAGGTTGTGCATTGCATCAAAATGGTTGCTGATCGCACCGGGATGCTGCATCGAGTTGATGAGGGTGAATTTATCTGTGTGCTTGGCCAATTCAGTATGCATTTCGTTGATGCGCATACCGGGGACTTTCGTCGAAATCGGACGGTATGGCCCCCGAATAGAATCAGGAGCGTCAGGTTTCATGTCCCACGTGTCTACGTGACTTGGTCCCCCGCACAATAAAATGAAGATGCAGGATTTCTCGGAACGTACCGGATTGCCACTTTCGTCGCGTTGATCAGTACCCATTACTGTGCCGGGCATCGCCAGGGAGGCTGTTCCCATGCCTGCTGCCAGCAGTGCCTGTCGACGGTTTAGTTCAAAGTTGTGCATTTGATGCTCCTCGAAAAGTGCGTACCCTATTATCACATCGTCTGCAATTAAATGCACGTTTAAACAAATAGAGAAACCAACTATAGACGCATGAGATAAACAATGAGCCGGTCATTTGGTGGGTGTTTGGTTTGGCCAGTGGTTAGGAACGACAAATAGCCGCTGCGTTTCGTTGCAATCCAACTGCCGCCTACTGATCATTACTGGATGGCCCCTGTCGGCAAAATGCCGTCGAAGGTATCGGTAGATGAACTGTGAAGAGACATAGGAGGTAGATGAAACTGGCGGAGCCAGCCAGTGCGGTTTTCTGCAAATGGCGTATTCTGAGTTGTTGTGAGTTAGCAGTGATTCCAGTTGCGATTCGAACAGCCAGGCACCGCGTTGGTGAGTAACATTCAGTTGTTCGGGCAGGCGTTCTGGTAGTGAGGAATGCAGGGGATAAAATATCATTCCCTTTACCAGTGCCATAGTACTTTGTACTTCCTGGTAATATCTTTCACCGAGTGTGAGTTGATGGTGGAAGAGTCGATTGCATTTGATTTCGAATGTATCGGCGGAATTTGGTCCCAGGAAATGACTCCCGTTGACTGGAGCGTCCGGATAATAGAGATAGAACTTGGCAGCTGTTTCCAGATGGATTGTTAACCCCGCGTCGTTTTGGAATACAAAATCGAGTTCCCCCACTGTTCTTAATTGGTCGTGGATCTGCAGATTGCGGTGCAATATCGTGTTGCCGGGAGAATTAGTTAATAGTTGGTATACTAACTGCTCAAAGTAGTGACCTACTTTCCTGTTAGGTGTTATGGAAGCGTCGTTTTCAGAAACTCTGACGTCGCTGTGCATTAAAACCTTTGGGAATTCATAGCAATCCGTTAACAGGTTCGTGCTTGTGAGCGTCCATTGGAGATCTGCCTTGATTTGGTTTACATCCATAAGACCGATTGTAATGCAACGGCCGTCGAAATATTCCCCAAAGATGCAGTTGATCTTCAAGTGCATTAAACTAAACAGCAGGAGCAGGTACCATTAGACGGATAAACAAGATAGGACGAGCATGCGACAATTTACCTACACAATCATGATTGTCCTGCTTGGCGCAGTTGTTTGTGGCGGGGAACCAGTAGATCTTCTGATTAAAGAGGCAAAGGTAATCGACGGGACGGGTCGGCCCTGGTTCAAGGCGAATGTCGCCGTAAGTGGAGACGAGGTTATTGCCTTAGAACGGGATTTGAACGTTCCGGCACGAAAAGTCATAGAAGCTAAAGGACTTACATTAGCTCCCGGTTTTATCGATATTCATTCTCATTCTGATAAGCTCCTGCTACGTGATGGTCGTGCATTGGGGAAGATCTATCAGGGGGTTACGACCGAGGTTCTTGGAGAAGGGTTTTCCGCTGGCCCGGCCTTGGGACAACGACCGGCTGGAAGTGTGACAACGCCTAACGGTACGGTCCGTTGGAATACGCTGGCCGAGTATTTTTCGTTGTTGGAACGACACGAAACGAGTGTTAATGTGATCAGTTATGTGGGGCACGCTGGCGTCTGGCAATGTGTCATGGGGAATTCGTTTGAACGGCCGTCTGAAGCTCAGATGATGGAGATGGAGAAGTTGGTGCGGGAAGCCATGCAGCAAGGCGCCCGAGGACTATCGTCGCAGGTAATGACTCCTCCCGGATCGCTAGCGAGAACTGAAGACATGATAAGACTCGCGAAGCAGATAGCGCCTTTTGACGGACTTTTCTCAATTCATATTCGTAATGAAGGATTGGACGTGTTTGCTGCTATCAAAGAGGCGATTCAAATTGCGCGGATGGCAAAGGTGCGACTTGACATTATTCATTTGAAGATTGCGGATCAGCAATATTGGGGTCAGATGGGAAAAATTGTCCAATTGATCGAGGATGCGCGCGATGAAGAAATCGATGTTCAGGCCAACGTCTACCCTTATACCCGAGGTAACAATAATTTACGAAGTATTGTCCCTCCCTGGGCTCATGAAGGTGGGGAACAAAAAATGTTGCAACGACTTGCCTCGTCGGAAAGCCGTGACCGCATTATTGAAGATATCGAAAATGGTATCGATGGTTGGTACAACCACTACACCGCAGTTGGCAAGGACTGGGGTCGCATGTTGGTAAGTGGTGAACACAAGTACAAAGGGCTTACGATGGACCGCGTCTTTGCCTTGCGTGGTACCACTGAAAACAAAGTGGCGGATATGCTGGATATGTTGATCGAAAATGGCGGAGGTATTAGCACTGTGTTTGCTCATCATGATGAGCCGGATATGCTATTGGCTCTAAGCCAACCCTGGTGTAGTGTTGGCAGCGATGGATCGGCTTATGCTGTCGACGGACCGTTACGAGAGGGGAATCCTCATCCCCGAAACTTTGGCGCCTTTCCCCGGCTGCTTGGCTATTATGCGCGAGAGAGAAAAGCATTAACGCTGGAAGCTGCAATCCAGAAGGTAACCTGGCTCAATGCAACGAAGGTCGGATTGAGTGATCGCGGGAAGATTGCCGTAGGTATGAAGGCGGATCTGGTTTTGTTTGATTCCGAGTCGATCATCGACAAATCCGAATACACTGCGCCATTTCAGTACGGAGAGGGAATCGCTTATGTCATCGTTAATGGCAAAGTCACAGTGTCAGAAGGAAAGCACCTCGGTGTCACTGCCGGACGCGTGCTGAGAAGAGAGTGAGTACCAATCAGGAGAGCAGTCGTAGTTTTGCCCGGTCTTCGGAAAATAGTTTTGCTTCGTAGGCCGCCAAGTCATCCAGGCGAGCGAAGACGGACTTTTCATCCTGATATTCAGTAGCAAGGTCGATGTACGTTGCGTAGTTTTCAGAGTCGGCTTTCACATAACCGGCATAATGTGTGGCCATGACCCTGGTGTAGGTATGCTTTGCAATAAAGTCAAAACCTTCGTAGCTGCGAGCGTCAGCTTGAGCAGAAACAAGTAGTCGATCAATCACTCGCCCGGGTTTCTTGTTAACGATCAGTTGTTTGAGTCTGCGGTCATATCCGATGGGCTACTGACGCTCAAAACTAATGTCTAATCCGTTTATTAGTTCCCGAATGGATTGGAACTCTTTCGGCTTTTCACTGATCATTTGTGTCATCGCAACACTGAGACGCTCTTATCGCAGTAAGGTAATAATAGATTGAGACACATCCTCGCAGATGCTTTCTACCAATGTGTATGGTTCAATAAGATCCGGTCTAAATCAGACTCAAGCCGATGTAGCCAATGTGTTGTAGTGGGTATGTGTAGAAATCCACGAAAAGCCATGGGTAGTTAGAAATTAAACAAATAAACAAATAAATAATTAGGCAATTAGAAAGTAAGGCAATTAGAGCCGGCCTCGCCCCTTTGGCTATGGCGGGCAAGCGTTAAGGCAATTAGTAAAATGGGTAATAAGACGTGGTAAAGGTGACAGCGGCTAGCTTGTTATAATGATCGAAAATCGGACAAAGAATGACGGGAACTATTGAGGGATGAGTGAGAAGGATACTCCAGACGAATTAACCGTAGCGTTGAACCAGCTTGAGGCTGGTAGGCTCCAATCGCCGGTACCTATTGGGGATTTGCCGGAAGCGATAGCTCCCAACGATGTTTTAGCAGCGATGACATTACAGGAAGCTCTGAATGCCAGACTGGCGGTTCAGGGGCTGGGACCGATCGTTGGTACTAAAATCGGTTGTACCACGGAAGTAATGCAGCAATACCTGGGAATGGACCATCCCTGCTCAGGTGCGATATTTGAATCTACAGTCCATGCCTTGCAAGGCACTTTCGACTTTGATTCATTTTTACACGTGGGAGTGGAATGTGAAATTGCAGTCACCCTTTCAGATGCCATTGCTATAAGAGACGAGACTTACACGCTGGAGTCCATTATCCCTCACGTTAAGTCAGTTCATGCTGCCATTGAGGTCGTGGATGATCGATATGTAGATTTTGAAAATCGCATTCCTGATTGGCGGACATGGGTGGCAGACGATTTCTTTGGTGCCGGTGCGGTGTTGGGGTATCCTATAACCGACTGGCAGTCCATTGATCTAGCCAGAGTATGCGGTGAAATGTTTATTAATGGAGAATCTGTAGGTGCAGGATTTGGACGGGACATTATCAATGGTCACCCGCTCGAAGCTCTGGTTTGGCTGGCCAACGAACAGTCGGGATTAGGACGAGAGATCCCGGCCGGCTGGGTCGTGATGCTAGGTAGTGTGGTTCAAACTAAATGGCTTTCTGCTGGAGATCTGGTCGAAGTGGATCTGGAAGGGCTGGGACGTGCAGTTGCTCAATTTTGAGTTCATATTTGGGACTCAGTTGCTCGGTGCTATGATAAGGGTACCTTTAATGTCCGTACCAATGAGCCATCTGAAATGTTGAAGAATACTATCGCTACTCTGCTGCTACTTTTCGTTTTTGGTGCGCTTGATCCAGCTGCAGTTACGGCCGAAGAACGTCCTAATATCATTTTTATCTTTGTCGATGATCTCGGCTGGATGGACATTGGCTGCTACGGCAATAAGCTAGCCGAAACCCCTCATATCGACAAGCTTGCGACTGCTGGCATGCGATTTACGGATTTCTACGCAGCTGGGGCTGTATGTTCACCCACACGTTGTGCAGTACAGTCGGGACAGAATCAGGCACGCATCGGAATTACTGACTTTATTCCAGGGCATTGGCGACCGTTTGAACGGAGTACCACACCTATGGTGACTGCAGCATTACCTCTTGATACGGTTACTGTTGCCGAATCCCTACAGAAAACAGGGTATGCAACCGGATATGTCGGCAAATGGCATCTAGGGTCCGGGCCAAACTTCGGTCCAGCCAAACAGGGATACGAGTTTGCTGTGGAAGTCAACGGCGCGCAGCGTCCGGGTAGTTTTCGCGTCACCGGCAGGACGGATTTGAAACCTAATCCCAAACAATTCCGTACAGAGTTTGAAGGTGAGATGTGCCGACAGTTTATAAGAGATAATAAAGACACCCCGTTTTTCCTAATGCTCTCGCCCTATCATGTCCACATACCACTTTCGAGCCGATCTGATCTCGTTTTGAAATACGAGAAGAAAGCGCGCAAGCTCGGTTTGGAAATGCCGCATCCAGTCTATGCCGCAATGCTGGAAGAGGTCGACAATCTGGTTGGCGAAGTCGTTGACGAAGTGGAAACGCAAGGCATGACGAACAACACAATGATCGTGTTTACTTCCGATAACGGTGGACTGTATCGACGGTTTGATTACCGTGAACATGCAGACGATACCGTGGCTTCGCAGGCGCCGCTTCGGGGAGAAAAAGGTACGTTGTTTGAAGGAGGCATTCGCGTCCCCTTGATCGTCAAACATCCGGGAGTTGTTCCAGCAGGAACGATTAATAGTACACTGTCGATTTCATATGATTTCTATCCGACATTTGTTTCGTTAGCGCAAGGAGTATTACCGGCCAATCAGACAATCGACGGTGTTGACTTGTTGCCGACATTGACAGGACAGTCAAAGAAACTCGATCGCGGTCCGCTCTATTGGCACTACCCTCACTATCATCACGATCGACCGGCCAGCGCTATCCGGGATGGCAATTGGAAATTGATACAGTATTTGGATGGTTCGAAGGATCTGGAGTTATATAACCTGATAGAGGATATTGGTGAGGCAAATGATTTATCGGAACAGTTTGCAGGACGGGTCGCGGATCTTAAAAACAAACTAGCAGCCTGGCAACAGGATGTTTCCGCTCGGATGCCCATGCTGAACCTATCCTATGATCCTTCACGCGCTCATGAATGGTGGAACCGGCGCACATCAAAGCCGGTGAATAGTGATGGCCGCAAACGATTTCCTCCTACGGAACTACCCTTAAAATAGAAAATGGTTAGCAGTCTTCACAATCCGACTGACAACGCATTTGGCTTTCGCCGGCATTCGTTTGTCATGACACTATTACTCGTGTTTCCGTTTATCGGTTCCGCTGAGGAGAAAACGTCGGTCGACGAATTGCAGTTCTTTAAGCAGAATGTTGTTCCACTGTTAAAGAAGAAATGCTATTCCTGTCATAGCCATCAATCTGGAAAAGCCAAAGGTGGCCTGATGTTGGACTCACGGAATGGTTGGGTAAAAGGCGGAGCTTCAGGGCCTGCTATTATTCCGGGTAATGTGAATGATAGTCTACTCGTACAGGCGATTCGATATGACGGTTTTGAGATGCCTCCGGAAGAACCCTTAACCGAGAATGAAATTGATATTCTGGAGAGATGGATACAATCAGGTGCTGTGGACGACCGTAAATCTCAAGCGGCGAATTCGGATCGAGAAGCACTTTGGGCACTAGAGCCAATTGGCAAGCCAGTACTACCAGAAACAATTAATAAAGAATGGGCCAGAGATCCCTTAGACCGTTTCGTATTGAAACGCTTAGAGGACGCTGGTTTGCAACCGGCTGTAGAGGCAGACAAATATACATTACTGCGTAGGGTTACATTTGATTTGACGGGGCTTCCGCCGACGCCAGAGGAAATTGCCGTGTTTGTAAAGGATGAATCACCAAACGCATATGAAAAGGTTGTAACGCGATTATTAGCTTCTAACGCATTTGGTGATCATTGGGCACGGCACTGGTTTGACCTTTCCTGCTATGCAGATGTACAGCGGAATACTCTAATTGGAGAAGCCTGGAGGTATCGCGATTATGTCATCAAAGCATTTAATGATGACAAACCTATTGACCGATTTATTCACGAGCAAATTGCCGGGGATCATCTGCCTTTCGAATCCATAAGTCAGCAGCGAGAGCTTATTGTAGCAACCGGGTATTTGTCGATTGGTCCCTGGGTGATTGAAAATTACATTAAGCCGCAGTTGGCAGCCGATATTGTCGACCATCAAATCGACCGGATCGGTAGGACGTTTCTTGGTCAGACAATTTCCTGTGCTCGTTGCCACGATCACAAGTTTGATCCGATTACGACCAAAGATTACTACGCACTCGCAGGGATATTCCATAGTACGGCGACTACTGCACATACCGGACCGGGAGTTTGGAGTAGCATTCTGGAACGGAAGCTTCCGCCATTGCCCGAAAACCAGGAAGCAAGGTTGCTCGCATTAAAACGACGCGATCAAATCCTGAGTGAATTGGAGGTCCTGCAGGCCTCTTTGCTTAAATGGTTTGTGAAGTTTCCGACCGCTACTAACGCCAATGCCCTCGTTAGCCGTAATGCGGTTATCCCCAATAGAAAGGGGGTGGAATATAGTCTGGAGTTGGAGATAGGACCAACGGTTTGGGCTGCAGCATCGCAGGCCACCATGGATGGGGATGCCATACGGATAGATTTGATAGATACCTCAGGGAGCTCCGTTCACTCTTTCACTGTACTGAGTGGGGCGTGGAGCAAACAAAATGACTCGCAACAATTCCGCAAAAGAAGCTACGAGTTTTCCGGCGGCGCTTCAGATGCATTACGAATTCGTATTAGTACAGCACACCCGGGGAACCAAAGATTTGCAGGCGCTGTCGATAATCTAAGGATCATTGGTAACGGTGAAACTGTGTTTGAAGACGACTTTAACACGGTAGCCGCTGCACCGTTAAAGGGAAAACAGGCGCATACTGACCTGGAATTGTTGGCGCGAGCAACGTTGAACGACTGGGAAAGCTCTGGTATCAACTCGTCCCATCTCGTCCATCGCACCAATGGAAACTACGCCTTGCAGATCTTCAGCGGTTCATTAGCGTCGTTTGGAAAAGTCGAAGAAGCAGAAGGACCGGACGCGACAAAATTAAAAGAAGTCCGCGAGTTAGAAGCTCAAATAGGACGGCTGTCGTTGGAATTGGAGTCGTTAACTGGACAGGAAAGCGCGGAATATGCTCTGGCTATTACAGATATTGAAAGTCCAGAGGATGCAGCAATCTATCGACGTGGCGATTTTAAACTATTGGGTGATATAACACCCAGAGGGACGTTGTCCACCGTCGGGACAGGAGTTGGCGTTGAGGTATCAGACTCAACGAGCGGTAGGTTACAACTCGCAAAATGGCTCACGGCTCCAAATAATACATTAACATCCCGTGTTCTAGCGAATCGAATATGGCATCACATATTCGGTACGGGAATCGTATCGACGGTGGATTACTTTGGTGTTCATGGGGAACGACCAAGTCATCCGAAGCTGTTGGATTATCTTGCCGTATGCTTTCAGGAACAAAATCGGTGGTCGCTGAAAACTACCATTCAACAGCTTGTTCTTTCGTCGACGTATCGCATGTCTTCGGCATCGAATTCGAAGGCGATTGGAATCGACCCGGATAATCGGCTACTCTGGCGTATGCCCAGACGGCGTCTTTCCGGCGAGGCGATACGGGATGGCATGTTGATGATCAGTGGCGAATTGGATACTGCTCGTGGCGGAAGTTCCCTGGGATTAGAACTGCAGGGCAATATTCGAGGAGCGGGCGGTGATGTGAATCCAGCCACCTGGGGTGGTATTGTTCCGGATTATATTAAGAATAGGCGAGCAGTGTATCAGCCATTAAAACGAGAACGTCCCGTTGGTGATTTGGAAATACTGACTGTTTTCGATTTCCCGCATCCAAACGATATCACCGGAGCACGCGCGCAAACGACGGTTGCTACTCAGGCACTGTTTTTACTGAATTCGTCATTTGTTAAGTCCCAGGCGACTGCAATCAATGAGCGTCTATACGCCGAGCAACCTGCGCACGAAGTTAAGAGAATTGAACGACTGTATATGTTGGTCCTGAACCGTCTCCCCAGTCCTTCAGAGTTAGAGATCACCCAAAGGTTTCTGGATACAGTTGCGGGATCTGCTATAGATACAAAAGGGCACGCGACCGCGAGAAAACTCGCGTGGGAACAATTATGCCATGGATTACTTGTGTCGAATGGCTTTCTGTTTAAGGAGTAGCAAAAAAATATCGTGTTAGAGTTTCAGATAATGAATCGACGCAAGGTGTTACACCAGGCTGCCTGCGGATTTGGCGGTCTTGCGCTGGCAGCGATGCTGAGAGATTCCACCACTCGCGCCAACGAGTCTATTGGTACAGGTATGGCATTGTCTGAAAAACGGCCTCATTTTAATGCTCGCGCTAAACGAATCATCTTTCTATATATGAAAGGTGGCCCAAGTCAAATGGATTTATTTGACTACAAGCCACAACTGGCAAAAGGTGATGGAAGTGGTTTGCCTTACAAACTGCCTTCTGATGAAGAGACAGTCGGTCTGGATGGTACCAAACTGATGGGGCCGATCAGTTCATTTTCAAATCGAGGTGAAAGCGGCCTGTTGATGTCAAATTGGTTGCCGAGTTTAGGAAAGCAGGCCGACAAACTCTGCATATTGAAGGCACTGCAGTGTGACAGTCCGAATCATGGCGTAGCTGAGCGTCAGTTGCATACCGGGAACCTGTTCGATGTAACACCCTCGATGGGATCGTGGTTCTCGTATGGCTTGGGCACGGAGAATCAGGAGTTGCCCTCGTATATCACGATTCTTCCCGGGGAAGGTCCACGTAATTTCAGCAGTGCCTTTTTACCCGCGATTCACCAGGGAATGGCATTACAGGAAGTTGGATTGACGCCCGGGCGTGCCCCCATTCGTCATCTGACTGATACCTCGATCGACGAGTCCATACAGCGAAAACGGGTAGATCTGATTAAAGCGCTTAATCAACAGCAATTACAGCGTCTGGAAGCTGATCAAAAGATGGAAGGAGTGATTGAGTCCTTTGAATTGGCCTTTCGAATGCAGATGGAAACTCCCAAACTAGTCGATCTTTCCAATGAGACACAGGGGATGAAGGACCTCTATGGTATTGACCAGCCCGAAACCAATCAGTTCGGGAGACAGTGTTTGCTGGCGAGACGGTTTGCAGAGGCCGGTGTGCGTTTTGTACAAGTGACACTCGATGGCTGGGATCATCATCAGAAGATTCGTGAAAAGCTTCCGCAGTTGTCGAAACAGTGCGATCAGCCGACTGCGGCTTTGCTTCAGGACTTGGAACAGCGTGGTCTGTTGGAAGATACTCTGGTCTTATGGGGTGGCGAATTTGGGCGAACGCCACATGCTCAATTTGGGAATGGACGCGAACATAATCCCCATGGATTTACGATGTGGATGGCGGGTGGCGGTGTCCAGGGTGGCATGACCTATGGAACCACAGATGACTTTGCTTACCATGCGGTTGACGGTGCTGTGCATATCAATGACCTGCATGCCACCTTACTGCATTTGTTAGGTATAAACCATGAACGTCTAACCTATAAACATCATGGACGTCCATTTCGATTAACGGACGTCGCAGGACAAGTCGTTAAGGAAATCCTTGCCTAAATCATAGTTGGCAACCCGCGGACGCGGAGGCAACCTTGGTTTTTAAAGTTTCGATAACAGCTGACTTCTACGGCGAATGTGCGAAACAAAATATTCAGATTTCGGACTATCCAATGTCTTAGGGACGCAAGTTAATAGATGTCACGGCCTTTGCTGAACATAAGGACGAGATCGAAGCAGGCCAA
>DEAW01000187.1:20305-27794 GCA_002348315.1 Planctomycetaceae bacterium UBA2972
ATGCAGTATTTGAGGCGTTGTCTAGTGGGGCTATAGCAGGCGCGCCTTTGGATTGTTTTGAAGGCGAGCCAGTGACTGCACCACTTCGTTTCTGAGCATGGGAAACGTAATGCTCGCGCCTCATAGTATTGCGTGGATGAATGAATTGTTTCGAGATATTGGCAAAATAGTCTGTAAAAATATTGTTTTTGTTTCCCATGGCTTAATGAACCCGGAAGTACTGCAGAAAGTGTCGTTTCAGGCAAAGTGGAAACGAATTGTAGAAAGTCTTCAATGCTAAATCGATATGATACGGCCAAATTCTTAGGCGTGTAGCAAACTATCGACATGCGACAGTGCGCTGTCCTAGAAACGCTACAGACGACGACAGATCGAACGGCTAACATTAATCACAGTCATGTGCGTGGCCAAAGCAATGTGAGACTATTCGGAATGAGCACTTTTAGAAATATTGTAGGCGATTCAGAAGCTGATTCGGTTCTGGACGAATCCGGCGATCGCGGTTTGGTTGAGGCATGGAGTGTCGGAGGTCTGCTCGATAAGGACGATCGGCGACGTGCTTTCCAAGTGCTTTACCCACGCAGAACCACAGACAGGCTATTGCGGAAAGCCTGGACTGTTCTGACCGCACTATTTTTTCTCAGTGGCGTATCGGCTATTGTCGCAGCAAACTGGTCCGAACTGAATACCTTTTTCCGGCTGGGGATCATGAACCTCTTGTACCTTGGTTGTATTTCCATCGCAGTCTACAAGGGAGTCGAAACGACTACGGGGAAGATATTCGTTTCCGGATCAGCGTTTTTAGTTGGTATGCTGTTGGTGATTCTCACTCAGGAATTCCAGTTTAATATCGAAGGCCAGTGGTTTTACGGTGTGTGGTGCTTGCTGTCTCTGCCCCTGGTAGTAGTCGCGAGATGCTTGCCTTTATGGGTTGGCTGGTGCATCCTCTTACGATTATTACTAGCCTCGATGTTTATTCACCTGGATGACGATTGGCAAACGCGAGGATATACGTTGGAATATCGTACTTGGTTGTTTGTGGCGGCGGCAGCACTTACGTTATTGATCCGAAACCAATACCTAAAGTTATGGGCGGATAAAGCTGACTGGTTACGCCCGAGTTGGGCAAAATTCATCCTGTATGCTGAATTGCACGCGTTGAGCGTAGGTATGTTGGTCACATACTTCAATGAATGCTGGCAAGCCATTTGTGGACGAAGCCTCGGTCAGGGATTTCATGTTTATCGAGCATTTCTTTTGGTCGTTCTGGCTCTCGGGATTCTTGGTGTTCACCGCAGGATTCGAAAACAGGGTATAAAGGCTGTTTGGTTTTTAAGCCTTTCGGTATTGGCAATCATTATGGCGTTAGTATTCATATGGTGCATTGTCCTTTTCGGTCACACTATGCCTTCGGCATCCGACTTGTTATTGGCAGCCATCATTGCATTTGGCCTGTTTGTTGCAGGCGTGCGATATGTCAGTATCTTCAAAGAGACAAACTCCGTTGGTTCATTGGCGGAGGGCCAGTCGAATGTCTGAATCTATTAGCGCGCCACAAGGGTCCATCGGGTCTTTGTTGGCAAGTGTTACACAAAGAGAAGACGCGGAATATGAAAAACTGTTGGAAGTGGCGACCCGCCGGATTGCTGTGAAGACGTGTCCTTTGTATCTGCGAGTGCTGATAGGAGTGGGTGCTACAGTAGTTGGTGCGTTATTGATAGGGATGTGGAGCAGAAACGGAATGCTTAGCCATCCATTCCCAGTTTTGATTTTAGGGTCGATAATACTCGCAGCTGCGTTATACCTCTATCGCAAGACTCAGGATCTCGAACAGAGCGGATTGTCCTATGCAATTACGCAGCAACTTTCGTTTGTTGGGGTGTTTAAGGGAAAGCTATTACTCGTTATCGGTGCAAATGGTGTTCTCCCCTATCATTACGAAGAACTCGCAGTATTTTTAGCCACATTAGCATTTACGCTCGCAACCTATTGGTTGTGGGACGTATATGTTGATCGTTTCGTTTCCAGTTTTGCTACGATCGTGACTGGGATTATTGCTTGTGAAGAATTGATGCGGGACGCATACGGAGTGGGAACCTATTGGGTGGCTGCGTTCGTCCATTTACTATTGCCGCTGGCTGTTTGGGCATTTTTGTCGCCCAGAGTTAACCAGAAGTATCATCCTATGGCGATTGCCGCAGTGTGTAATGTTGGTTGGGTAAGCATATTAGGAATGTTCTCAAACGCTATCGGCCCGACAAATTGGTTAACCTGTTTCCGCTGGGCGGCTGATATTACGACGGGATTCGTACCTGTTGGATTTTACGTAGTGTCATTGATTTGTATGTTCTGTTCTATTGGCAGTTTGATCTGGGTAATCCTTTGGGGGTATGGCCGGGAAAACCCTCTAAAGAATAACTACGTTCGAGTGGCGGTTGTTGTGAGTCTTGCACTGGGCATGACAGGTATTACCTCATGTGTGATAGCTATTCTGGTCATTGTGATAGGCTACGTTGCGCATGATCGTTTGATTTCGATCGTTGGCATGATGTATCTTCCAATTTCATTATTTATCGCGACCCATAGTCTTAGCGCCGGATTAATGTTGAACGGATTCGTCTTGATAGGAATGTCCGGGGTGATGTTGGCAGGTTATTTCGCGTTGAAACGATGGTGTTTCGCAGACGATGCAGAAAATGCCGTTGGGCAGACGCGAATTGGTGGTGAAGTATGAAGTTAAGCACACTCGTTATATTACTTACCAGTTGCTGCACCCTTGGTTATGTCAACTATCTGGCCTTTAGTCAGTATGCTCTGCGTCATAGTGCCGATTCGGTGTTTTTGGAGTTGGCCCCGATAGATCCTCTTTCACTGTTTACCGGACAGTATATGAATGTTAGCTTTTCGGCTGAAAGTTCGAGGCTTTCCGTAGATCAGGTACAGAGTGGTTTGCAGGGTGGAGCGGTCGGAGTATTCGATTTAAATGACCGTGGAATTGGAGAGTTAAAGGAAGTCGCTGGGCGCAGGCCGACAGAGGAGCAACGAAGGGCGTGGAACGAGAAATACGGTCTCGATGGTTACATCCTGTTCCAATTGAGAGTCAGCCCGGCAAAGAGAAACCTCAAGCCCGATTCGGATCGTCGTGAAGAGTTTAAAGTGTACATCGACCAACGCCAATTTAGCTTCGAAGAGAATACAGAATATAAATACCGAGACGCTCGTTACGGTTTTTTCCGAGTCCAGCCGAACGGGCAGTATACGTTAATCGACTTAGCAGATGCGAATCTGCGGCTTCTGAGTCCTCAATCAGCCAGTGCGGAATAGCTACTCGCGTGTGAAAATAGAGAGTGAGTCGTTAGGTGCTTGACTCCGACGGTGTCTGGTTAACCTGATTAATCAGGAACTGGAGTCTTAGTTTGAAGACGGGACGATCCTTTTGATTTCATAATCACCCGTTGATTGATGCGGGGTCATAGGCCATGTATCCGTCCTAAATGGATAGGCCGGAAGTTCCTTGCCGTTGAGCAGTGTCCCGTGCGGCAAATTACTGAAGCCATAGCGTACGGCCACAGGCGAATCGATTTCATCGTGCCACACTATGAGTTGCTTCTTTCCTCCATCGATACGAGCCTGAGCATGGTGGAATTCACGATCCTTGCCAGCGATATAGAAGCCTGCGACGATATCTTTGTCGAGACGGAGGCCGTCTGCTGTATCTTCTTCGAAGGTAATGATGACTTTGCCGTCTTTTATAAGGTGTGATTTATAGAGTGGACCTTTCCAGTTTATGTTTCTACTAATTTGATCCGGGTAGACTTCTGCTAATGCCCAGCGAGCCAATCTTTCACCAACAGGTCTTTTATGTGCTGGGTGAATGCTTCCGTTAGAATTTGTGTCGTAGGTTGGAATTAGTCCCAGATTATCAAAACGTTGCCAGGTAATGTGTTGTATTTCCCTAATGACATTGGTGTGGTGATTCATATCGTATGTCATACTGCGACGATTGCTCCACCCGGCAATTTGGACAAGACCAAAAGGAAGGTCGGGTCTGGAAAAGACGCGTCGCCAATCTGAAATGACAGCCGGAAAGGTTGCGTAAAAAGGTTTCCAGCTTGTACCGAAGGAATTGTTTTCGCCCTGATAAAACAGCACGCCACGGACTGAGAATTGCGCAATTGGAAAAATCATCCCGTTGATCATACCGGCGGGATGGCGTTTGTGGCCTGGATTAATATAGTCGTTGCCATTGGGCCTACGTGGTTCACGTTCGCCATTTGCTCTGGCCTCTTTAACGGATACCTCCCAAGCGGTTATGTCTCGTTCATAACGCCGTTTGGCTCCCTCTTCCTCTCCTCCTTCAATCCAGTTTTTGAGATCTGTTTCGAACGAATCGTGGTAGGGCCTCATTTCGGGGATATCGGCCAATGTCTCGTCAGTTACCCAGTGTTGTGCCATGGTACCACCCCAGGAAACATCGACGAGGCCAACCGGTGTTTTAAGAATTCGACTGATACGCTGAGCAAAATAGTAACCTACGGCTGTGCAATTCTCGACTTCCGAAGAAATCGCTTTACGCCAATTCCCTTCCGAAGCCGTTGGCGAATCAACTGGAAAATCGGATTGTGGATGATTGCGCGCTATTAAAGGAATGCGTATGAAACGAATATGCTCGTCCGCCGCCGAGTCGATTTCGAGATCACTATCGCGTGACGCTCGCAGCGTCCAGGCCATATTACTTTGGCCGCCACAAATCCAAAGTTCGCCGACTAATATATTCTTGATCTCAATAGCTTCAGTACCGTCGGTAATTCTAAGAATTCTTGGTATGAATGATTTGTCCGTTGCGGGTAGGTTTGTACGCCAGTTCCCCATAATGTCAGTGGTTGTTGTGGTCTTAACGTCTCCGAAGGAAATGCTGATCTCAGCACCTTTTGTAGCACTTCCCCAGACCGTGATCGGTTTGTTAGCCTGAAAAATCATGGAATCGCCAAAGATATTTGGCAGTCGTAAGGTTGTTTCCGTACCGGAAGCAAGTACCGGGGTAAGCAAGAAGAATGCGGATGCCGCGATTATTAGTCTAGTCGTCATGAGTCAATCGTTCTTTAGTATTTGTTTCAGTGGTTTTCGGGGGTCGCTATTGAGGTTGGGTAAAGGAGCGTTCGGGTAGTCGACTGGTTTGTACTGGATAGATAATTCAGGAGTGTCGTATCGTTTCCCATCATTTTTCCAGGAGCGGATCGCTCTATCGAGTATTCCAGATGTAAGATACGTGCGTTCGACTGGATAAGACGGTTTTCCTGTATGCATCATTCGTTCGATTGCTTTCGTCAAATAGGCAAAATGCGGATAATGGGATTCAGTCCGTTCTTCAAACTGCATTGCCAATGGTTCTTCGATATTCTTTAGTTTGACGGCTACTGCGGTTCGATGGACAGTTTGTAACATGAACTGTACGCCCTTAAATCCATCTTCACATTCGAAGAGGATGACGGAACGTTGTGGTGCGATCATTGGAGAGATATTTAAATTGGCTTTGGGTACAACATCAAGTGCAGCGTGGAACAGTTCTCTGGAAACCGTACCGTCGTGAAAGACCTGTTCCACGGCATCTCCTTCGAGTAACCGCACCCATTTTACTCCTGTTTTTGCACCCCGTCGTTTTTCGATTACACTTTGTAACGAATCTAATGCATGGCTTGCGTAAATATCCAATCCGTCATAACCGATTCCGACGGCCGCTTCGATATCTGCATCCATCGGGATTTTTGGATCAGGAATACGAAAGCTGACCGGTAATGATGAACCGGCCATAAACGGCAGTCGCAGCTCTTTAGCGCGTTGGTACATCCAATCAGCGTCTTTCCATTGGGGGCCGAGATGTTTGTCATTGAAAATGGGAACACGTTTATTGAATAACTCTAGGGTATCAGTGATTTCCTCAAAAAAACGACGTCTTGGATAAAGGTGTTGTCCGAGATCGTTCCAGGGATAATCCCCGTGTTCTCCAATACTAATTACACCGTCGACAGGTACGGAATCCGTCCCACAAGTAATTGTTTCGTGGATCGTGTCAAACATTGGTACATCATGTTTTTCACAAAGACCTACCGAAAGGTCATCGTCGCCAATTTGTTCGACATAGAGTGAAGCTAATTCGAGTGCCGGACCGGGACCTCCATCGTGTTTCCAGCCTTCAAGGATCTTTCCCAGGATTACATCTGCGTGCGAGCCCTGTCTATAGACTGTGGCGACCGCCGCGACTCGTTTTGGTGTGCTGGGGCGTCTTGTTGCTGCCGGTAGAGAAGCGGTCGCTAACATTGCTAGAGCTGATGAGCCACTCGTTAGAAAATGTCTGCGGGATTGATTTGATCTACTCTTCATGGCCGTACTCCTTTGCCCTGATTTTACCACTTTAAACCGACTGATGGACAATACGTTAGAATAGAGCGTCAATTGGTGACGACTGTTAGGAAGTGAGACACTTTATGGGCGTGAACAATCTAATATGGTCGATTTTTGTGGGTTGGTTGTGGCTCCAGCCGGTCATGGGGGCGGAACGGCCCAATATTCTTTTTTGTATTTCGGACGATCAGTCCTTTGCTCATACTTCGGCCAATGGAGACCCGGTAATCAAGACGCCGGCTTTTGATCGAATTGCCAGAGAAGGATTGCGGTTTACCAGGGCCTTTTGTGATGCCCCCACCTGCGGTCCATCAAGAAGTGCCATCCTTACCGGGCAGGAGATCTGGCGTTTAGAAGAAGCCGGAAATATTCACAGCACGTTGCCCGCAAAGTTTGCAACCTATACAGAGCTTTTAGAAAACGCCGGATATGCGGTTGGGTATACGGGCAAAGGCTGGAGTCCGGGACGATTGTCCGCAGGCGGCAGGTCTGAAAATCCTGCCGGTATTGAATACCGCTCTGCAATACTGACTCCTAAGCATCGAGCTATTAGTGATCGTGACTACGCCGGCAACTTTGACTTGTTTTTAAAAGATGTGTCTAAAGGCCAGCCGTTCTGCTTTTGGCTTGGCACCTATGAGCCCCATCGTGCATTTGAACCAGGCATAGGGACGAAATCGGGTAAGGATCCTTCTAAAGTCGTTGTGCCGCCTATTTTGCCGGATAACGACATAGTGCGAAATGATCTTCTAGACTACATGGTCGAAATCGAGCATTTCGATTCGATGGTAGTTAAAGCATTAGTATCACTGGAGCAAGCCGGGGTACTTGATAATACGATTGTCGTAGTTACGAGTGATCATGGGATGCCGTTTCCCAGAGCCAAGGCAAGTCTGTACGACGATGGTTCGAAAGTGCCACTTGCGATTCGTTGGCCCGGGGGAATTCAGAAGCCTGGCCGTATAGTGGAAGAGCCGATTAATCTTAGTGATCTTGCCCCCACCTTTTTAGAGATCGCTGGGCTGAAGGTTCCGAAAGAGATGACAGCAAAGAGTCTTGTGGGTTTTTTTGGTAGAAGACAAGCCGC